>NZ_BAABFL010000353.1:0-8079 GCF_039540975.1 Kistimonas scapharcae | reverse complement strand
CTTAATCCCGACAGATCTTCAGCTGATCAACTTAAGAAAGCGGCTTGAGTTGGGGCGACAACTATGTTGACAAACACCGCCTGGAAACCTCGCTATTTTCTTTAAACCTGGGTTCAAATATCTTTTCACGATCAAAGAAAATAGACTTAATCAATATCTCTCCATCGCTTAACTTCGCAGACTCCTCAATATTCTTTTCAGTATTTTTATTACTCATCGCTATCGCTTCCCCAAACGATCCCCGCAATTGATCGGTCTGCCAGAGCAAGCGGGGACTTGCCTCTTCGGGAGCTACCCTAGGCTGACCAAACCCTTATAGTTAAATCGCTGCTTCCCGGTCGGTGGTGGGCTTCTTTCTGTATTTCTCCATATCCACCAGCTTCACGTTTTCACCCTTCAGAATCTTGTCTAACAGAGCGTCGTACATTTTCAGGGCTTCACGCTTTTCTGGCAAGCGATCGGAGTGGTCGTAGTGCTTGCTTTCTACGCTTCCATCCCCTCGACTCTGAAGCTGAAAACGTTGTTCCTGTTTTACGCCGCACTCAATAAGTAGGCTTGTTGCTGTTCTGCGTATGTCCTTTGACCAGATACGCTCAGGAGGCTTCTGCCCTTCATCCCTCGCCCTTTTCTCAATGGCGTCACAGTAATCTCGCAAGACTCCAGCCAGGTTATCAGTCCGCGTAGGTGCCTTGCCGGTTATGCTGAATATCCACTCGTGATTTCCCGATATAGTCTTGAGTTCATTCAGTATTGCCAGAGCCCTGATTGAGAGTGGCATTACTCGCTTTTTAGGCTTGCCGTTTCTACCCTTGCTGTCGTAAAAGGTGAACGTGCGGCGATCTTCATCAAAATCTGACCAGCGGCAATCGTTTAACTGCTCCGGCCTGTTTCCTGCTGTTGCCAACATAAAGCGAAGCATCAGCCCATAGACCGGGCTTTGACCGCCTAAGGACTCTGGGAACTCATGCCACAAACGGTAAATCTCCTCATGGGTTAGACAACGCTCTCTAACTCTTTCAAAACTGGATTGCTTGGGTACGACAGAAACAGGATTGTGTTTGATCATGAACCGCTTGCCGTGGGCTACCTGCTCCATCGGGTCATGGTCTGACCTTGAGCCATGCTCATAGGCTGCGTGAAGGTAGCTACGGACACGATTTGTCGTGGTGGTTATTCCATTCTCAATCATGCGCCGCAATATGGTGACAACATCATCCGGGCGAATATCGCATGCCTTCATATCTGCCAGCTTGGGGAATGGCTCAAAAACATAGCATATAAGTGCACGCTCAACGTTTCTGGTGCTCTTTCTTCCCTGCCTTTCAAGGTTAGCGACATAGCTCTCACAAAGGTCTTTGAGTGTTCCCCTCTTTGCCTCTGCTTCTGCTCGCTTCTTGCTCTCTTGCTGCTCCCTCTGATGGTTAACAGCCTGCGCCTCAAGATGCTCCTTTAAGTCTCCCGCTACTTCTCGACGGATACGGGCCAACTCAAAAGCCTTGTCTCTGCACTCGGCAAGCGTGTAACCGCCCCCATCTCTGGTCAGCTTGTATTGTCCGATTTTTACGAGGGTATCAGAGCCTTTATTGCGGTAGCGGTAGTAGGCTTCAGTGCTTCCAGAAGCACGACGCCAGAACACCAAGTTACCGTCCCCACGGCTACCGACGGGTTCACTCACCTTGCCTTTGAGGGCTTTCAATTTAGCGTCAGTGATCCTTGACATATTTTGCTCCCCGTATTGCTCCCCACTTCTGTCGGGCTTATATGGAAAATTCTAGAACGGTACGGGAAACAATAACAGAACAATTTGTTTATTTACAATAGGTTAGGTTTTCATTTGGAACTGTACGGGATTATAAAAAACACTATTATTCGAGACTCATAATCGGCAGGTCGTAGGTTCAAGTCCTACTGGGCCCACCATCATCGCTTTATTTCTGTATTTGTCCTTCTGTTTTTTTCTGGTCATTGCCTGACACCCCTCCCATTTTACCCACATACCTCCACTGGTTATAAAAGAAATATGGTCTAGATTTTTAAAAAGGATTCTTAATATAAAAATGCTGGCTAGGGAGCTGCCACATTATGACTACGTTCAATAAAACCGGACTGGCTGTAGCACTTTGTTCTCTTTTCTCCACATCGGCGGCGATCGCTGAAGATGACTTCCTGGATATGAGCCTTGAGGAACTGGTTTCCCTTGAAGTGACATCAGTATCGAAAAAATCCCAGAGTATTATGGAATCCGCAGCGGCCGTTTATGCCATTACCCAGGAAGATATCCGCCGCAGTGGCGCCAAAACGATTCCAGATCTGCTCCGAATGGTGCCTGGACTGCAAGTCTCCAAAGTCAATGGCAATGCCTGGTCGGTCAGCTCCCGAGGCTTTAACAGTGTTTTCTCAAATAAGCTTCTCGTACTGATCGATGGTCGCACCGTTTATACCCCACTCTACTCCGGGGTAACCTGGGACATTCAGGATGTCATGCTCGCGGATATTGACCGGATAGAAGTTATCCGTGGCCCTGGCGCCGCTCTCTGGGGTTCAAACGCGGTTAATGGCGTTATCAACATCATGACCCGCTCTGCAGATGACACGCAGGGCGCGTATGCAGAGGTTGGCGCTGGCAGCTACGAACAGGGTTTTGGCAGTTTTCGCTATGGTGGCCAGCTGGGAGAAAGCGCTTTCTACCGTGTTTACTACAAATACAACGACCGCGATCATCAGGAAACGTTAAATTCCACACTGGCACAGAAATATGCATCCATTGGGCTGGATGACTCCCCGGAAGCCGGTGACGGCTGGAACATGAATCGAACCGGTTTCAGGATTGACTGGGACAAAACCGCTGACGATACCTTCACACTGCAGGGTGATCTGTACAAGGGGCATACCCGCGCAACCGTCAAAACATTTGATCGCACTTTTCCAGGTACCGGTACATTTGTATCCCCCTCTAACAGACAGTTTGGTGCAAATGCCCTGGGACGCTGGACACACACATTATCAGACACATCAGAAGCCATTACACAAGTCTATTACGACCGGTACGAAAACAGCGATGTCCGGGCTCCACGGCATCGTGACACTTGGGATATTGATTTCCAGCATCGTTTCCTTGCAACAGAGAACCAGGAAATTACCTGGGGATTTGGATACCGCAAGGTTGACAATAAAGTCTACCAAAGTGACTTTGTGTATTTTGACCCGCGTTCACGGACGACAGAACTCTACAGTGCATTCATTCAGGATGAAATCACCCTTGTACCGGATCGCTGGCGTATGACCCTGAGTTCCCGATTTGAAAACAATGAATTTACCGGCGATGAAATTCAACCCAATGCCCGAATCATCTTTACACCGGATACACAACAATCTTTCTGGGCAGCGATTTCAAAATCAGTTAGAACCCCCTCTATTGTTGAAGGCGATTCCGAAGTCTATGGCTTTGAAGAACTGGACTTATCAGTCTATAATCCCTTACTAGGTGACGGTTTTGTTGTTTTCACCGGAAATAAAGAGCTTAAATCGGAAAAGTTATTCTCCTACGAACTTGGGTACCGCAATATCCTGAGTGAGAATTTAAGTATTGACGCCACCGTATTCCTGAACCATTACAAAGATCTTGCTGCAACATCTTTAGGGAGTACATGTCCGGATACTTTGACGCCTCTTGGCGGCCCTCTGTGTGCCACTACGGCGCCCAATATTCCCCCTCACTATCTGGTTGTGACAATTGATAATGTCCTGGAAGGCGATGGCTACGGTTTTGAACTGGCAGCCGATTGGCAGGTAAGGGATAACTGGAAGCTCAAGCTGGCCTACGGCTTCCTGCAGATGGACATGCATGCAACGGATAACAATGCTGTAACCACCGCTATAGAGCCCATATTCGAAAACGTAACCGCCGAGCACAACATGAGCCTGATGTCGCGCCATAACCTGGCCGACGACTGGGAACTCGACCTCTGGCTGCGTTATCAGGATAACGTATCGGGTGTCAGCGTCCCGTCCTTTGTGACAGCGGATATACGCGTCGCCAAGCGTGTGGGTAATTTTGAGTTCGCCATCGTCGGCCAGAACCTTCTCGACAGCCAGCACCCGGAATACTTGGACCGTTACACCGGCATCGTAACCACCGAGGTTCCCCGGAGCATCTACGGACAGGTAAGCTGGCAGTACTAAACGACCAGCCCAGAGGCAATTCAGGCCATGAAGCCTACTAATAACCCGTTTCAGGGGTTACGGCTCATTGCCCTGTTTCTCTGCATACTCGCCGCCAACCTGGTCAGCACGCGCCCGGAGGCGGCGCCGGTGCAGGAGGATCAGGTCAAGGCGGCCATCCTCTATAAAATCACCCGCTTTATTCAGTGGCCCCGTACCGTCCGTACGGAGGCACTGACGATTTGCATGCTGGGCAAAGATCCCCTGAATGATTACGTCTCCTCCCTGAAAAGCCGGAAAGACATGAGTCAAACGATTGACGTAGCGATTCTAACGACCTTCGATAGCAAGCACTCAGTCTGTAACCTGCTGTTTATCAATATGAGCGCCCAAACCCAACTTGAACATGTTCTAAACTCATTAGAAGGCACACCTGTCCTGACTGTCAGTGATATCAAGGATTTCGCAAAGCAGGGCGGCATGGTGGAGCTGGTCAGGGAAAGCAACAGGGTCAGTTTCACACTGAACCTGCCGGCAGCCAAGGCAGGCGGGTTTGTGATCAGTTCCCAGTTAATGAAAATCGCCCGAGTTATTCGATAAGCGAAAGAACAGGATGTTCACATTCGGCAGGGTTTCAATAGAGCGTAAGCTACGTTACGCCATGATGACAACAGCAGAGATCGGCCTGCTGATAACCCTGCTTGTCTACAGCATCAGTGATTACGTCAAATCACGGGATGCAATGACCGAACGCATTCAGAATCTGGTTGAAGTCATCAGCCGCAACAGCGCAATGTCGGTGCACGCCGGAGACGCCAATCTCTCTAAGCAACATATTGGCACCCTTCATGGCATCAAATCGGTGGAAGAAGCCCACCTGGTCGGTAGTGATGGGAAGATCCTGGCCAGCTTCTTTCGCGACGGCAATCCAAAAGCCCGTCTCACCCCCTCGTTATATAAAACCAAATCCATCGATATCCAGGATGAATGGATGGATGTGGCGGGTCCTATCTACTACGGCAATGACCTGATAGGCACTGTAGTCATCCGTGCTGACCTGGCGGTATTGAAGCAACAGATGACCCTGAATCTACTCGCTGCCCTCATGATTGCGATTCTTGCCATCATCTTCTCGTATCTAGCGGCGCACCGGCTGCAGAAAGTTATCTCAAAACCCATTGTTCGGCTGGCTGACACCATGAAACAGGTGTCCACCTGTCAAGTTTACGTCAGCACCCTGGAGAAACAGAGCGACGACGAAATCGGCCAGCTCTACGAACGATTTAACGAGATGCTCGAACAGATTCGCAAGCGGGATGAACAGCTAAGCGTACACCGGGAAGAACTGGAAAAAACCGTTGAACTCCGAACCACCGCGCTGAATCTCGCCAATGAAAATCTGAAACACGCAATCAACGAAGCCAACGAAGCCAAGGAAGTCGCCCTCGAAGCCGCTAAGGCCAAAAGCGCTTTTCTGGCCAATATGAGCCACGAAATCCGAACACCGATGAATGGCGTGCTCGGCATGCTCGAACTCCTTAGGGACACTGAACTGGATAATAGTCAGCTCGATTATCTGGAAACCGCCTACGGCTCAGCTGATGCATTACTGGGCATCATCAACGATATTCTGGATTTCTCCAAGATTGAGGCCGGCAAGCTCGAACTGGAGCAAATAGACACGCAGATCGGTGCCCTGGCAGAGGATGTCTCTACCCTTCTGGCCAGCAAAGCCCGGGAAAAGCGCATCGAGCTCGGCTGTTACACCGACGTTAAGCTTCCCTTCATTCTGAAAGCGGATCCGGTGCGGCTTCGTCAGATACTGACTAACCTGCTGGGTAATGCTGTCAAATTTACGGAAAAGGGTGAAGTCGTTGTCCGGGTTCTTCTGATCAGCAATGATGGCAGCATTGCCCGGGTACGGTTTGAGGTGCGAGATACCGGGATTGGTATCGCACCGGATGTCATTCCCAAACTGTTTACGCCGTTTACTCAGGCAGACGGCTCAACAACCCGCAAATTTGGCGGTACCGGCCTTGGCTTGACTATATCCCGGCAACTGGTTGAGCTGATGGGGGGACAACTCCAGATCACCAGTGAGTTAAACAAAGGTTCCTGCTTCTTCTTTGATGTTGATTTACCGGTATCAGAACAGCAACACGATATAGATAGCCCAACCAATCAGGATCTCACCGGCACTTACGCACTGATTGTGGATGACAACAAGACCAACCGGGATATTCTCAAACACTACCTGACGGCCTGGGGTATCGATCACTCTGAAGCGGAAGACGGTGAACGTGCGCTCGACAAAATGCGCGACGCCATCGTCGCCGGACGTCCCTTCGATATTATTTATCTTGATATGCAGATGCCAGGCATTGATGGTGTGACAGTGTCCAAAACCATTGAAGCTGACAGCCAGTTACGTACAACCCATCGTATCATGCTGACATCCACGGGGCACATGTCTGAACAGGAGCGCCGTGATGCTTTCCTTGCCGGTGCGCTCACCAAGCCTTACCGACAAGCTCAACTCCATAAACTCACCCAACAAGTCATGGGTAACCAGAAAATCGATCAACCGGTTCAGAAACAAAACACAACTAAAGAGAGCATGGATATATTCAGTGAAAATACCTCGCTTCTTCTGGTTGAGGATAATGTCGTTAACCAGAAGGTAGCTCTGGCCATGCTCAAGAAAGCGGGTCTGACGGCAGATGTCGCAGAAAATGGCCGACTTGCTGTCGAAGCCTGGACAAACAAGCATTACGATTTGATATTGATGGACTGCCAAATGCCGGAAATGAGTGGTTATGAAGCCACCGGGCTGATTCGCCAGAAAGAGCAGGAACAGGGTAACCAGCAACATACCCCTATTGTCGCCATGACTGCCAATGCAATGGAAGGTGACCGGGAGAAATGTCTTGCGGCCGGCATGGATGATTACCTCAGCAAGCCCATCAAGGCAGATGTTCTGAAAGATATGCTGATCAAATGGCTGGAATCCCCGGAGGAAAAGGAGCAATCCGTTATGGTGCGGCAACATACCGGTGACCAGGATGATAATCTGCATGAAAAGCCCTTGCTCAACCGGGAAACCCTTGAGCAACTGCGCATGGTGATGGAAGAAGAATTTGACCTGCTAATCAACAGCTATCTGGAAGACTCCCCCAAGCTGGTTGAGGATACTCTCAGCGCGGCAAGGAACATGGACATCAAAGTCTTTACCCGTGCATCCCATACCTTAAAATCCAGTAGTCAAAACTTGGGAGCCGATCGCCTCGGTGAACTGGCAAGCCAACTGGAAAAAAATGGTCGGGAGAAAAACCTGAGCGAAGTGCGCCCCTTGCTGAAGAAGCTAGAAGCAGTCTTTCAGGCTACCTGCGAAGAACTCAAAAATTCCCTTAACGGCTGAGTCGTTTACCTTTAACCGGTTATATCAATCGATATATTGCAGGCACAAAAAACCCCGCATAAGCGAGGCAAGTAGGTCAGACGTTTCCCTGGTGCATTCCTGCTTAGTAACCCGCGCTTCCCTGCGGCTACGTCCGTGTATACCGTCTGACTAACCTTAACTATAGCTCAGGCTTATAAGCTGTAAAGAAATTGGAATTAGCGATGACAGCCCCATCAAATAAGCGTTTTTCGAGTCTCATCCTTCCCCTTTCTTCCTGCTGCTGACTACTGATAGACTGAACGACGAAACCGTTCCAATCGTCAGGATGGTCAACCTATGAAAATAAAAATAATCGGGTTGATGTTGCTGCTTATCGCGCCTGCATCTCATGCAGAGAGCAACCTTAACGACAAAAACAGTATTTTCTGGCAAAGCCTTGTAAGTACTCAAAAACCGGTACATAAGGCGATTTCACGTTCTGCCGCCTAAGCTCATCCCCATGTTCCCATTACCGCCTG
>NZ_BAABFL010000352.1:0-7916 GCF_039540975.1 Kistimonas scapharcae | reverse complement strand
TTTGCCTGAAGAGCACAGGGGACGCTCTCTTCATTCAATTTAGCCTTACTTCTTCAGATCGTTAAGCGGGAGTTAAGGATGACTGCCTTGCCTTCTGGTATCCACGTACCCTATCCTAGCCTCCCCGTAAACCAGAACAACAATATGCCTATGACACTGGATCTTGAAAGTCTCAACCGTGAGCTGGCCAACCGTCACCCCGCTGATATCGTTGCATGGACCCTCGAACAGGCAAAAAACCCGGTACTGACGACCAACTTTGGCCCCCATGAAGCGGCCATTATCCACCTGTGCGCCAGTCGCAAACCGGACATTCCGGTGGTCTGGATTGATTCCGGCTACGGTACACCGGCCACTTACCGGTTTGCCCATCAGCTCATCCAAAGACTGGATCTGAACATCCGCATTTATCACCCCCGCTATAGTCGTGCCTGCCGGGAAGCGATTTATGGCGGCATTCCGGATGTCGACACCCCGACGCATGATGCCTTCACCCATGACGTCAAGCTGGAACCTTTCCAGCGTGCCATGGCCGAGGCCAAACCCGACGTCTGGCTCACCGCTATCCGTAAGGAGCAAACCGCCTTTCGCCAGAACCTGGATATCCTGACGGAAACCCAGAACGGCATCCTCCGTGTGGCACCCGTCTTTTACTGGTCTGAGCTGGATCTTGAGGAGTACTTGGTCGAGCACGACCTCCCCATTGAAGACGATTATTTCGATCCCACCAAGGTACTGGGAAACCGTGAATGTGGCCTGCATACCAGCACCAGTCAAACATAACGCCTGCAAATGGATCAGCGCCGCATAGCGTGCTGATCCGCCAACCCAACGCTTATCCCCTTCCTGATAATGACCAGCTCAGGCGCGACTCAATATTATTGATTCTTTTTTTGCATTTCCATTGAACTAACAACCGGTACTTCAGTCCAAAGCCCGAATCAAGAAACAGGGAGGCACTTCGCCACTGGTTCAGCGATCGAAAGAAACAACCAATGGGCTTATTTGACAGGAGTAACGAGAGCAATGGGTATGGAGCAATGGCTGGCATTTGTATCGGCCACACTGATCCTTTTCATGATACCGGGACCGGATATGGTAATGGTCGCAGGCTGGAGCGCACGAAAAGGTTTCCGCATGGGTTTGGAAGCTGCGGCCGGAACGGTTTCCGGTCTGCTGATGCATACCACAGCCACCGCCATGGGGCTGGCAGCCCTTCTGGCCGCATCCGCGAGTGCGTTCACCGTGTTGAAATGGGTGGGTTCTATTTACCTGGTATGGCTTGGCATCATGAAACTGAAAAATGGCGAACATACAACGCCAATAGATAAGCCCAAGCGTACCACCAGTCCCTTTCTGCAGGCATTGTGTACCAATTTGCTGAACCCGAAGGTCATCCTGTTCTTCCTGGCCTTTCTGCCCCACTTTGTCGACCCGAATGTCGATGTGAAAGCGCAGTTTATTATGCTGGGATTGGTATTCGCTGCCATTTCGGCGGTCTGCTACCTAGCTCTTATCGCGATTACCGCGAAAGCGGGTCAAGCCCTAGGAAAAAGCCGACGCGCTCAACAGCTGGGTCGCTGGCTGAGCGGAACGGTGATGATTGGTTTTGGTGTCAGGCTGGCGATGGCCAGCCACTCATAAAAGACACTGGCAAACGCGTTCAGGTAGAAGGGCAGGTGATATAGCCATACCACCTGCCCTGACAAAAGCACAGGCACCGCTAACCACCATTCAGCAGGAAATGCACGCCAACACTGGCGGCATACCCCAAAGCGATTGCCCAGGACCAACGCAGGTGCCCCATAAAGGTATAAGTACCTTTGGATGTCCCCATCAGGGCAACCCCTGCCGCAGAGCCCACCGAGAGCAAACTGCCACCGACACCGGCTGTCAACGTAATCAACAACCACTGGAAATTCCCCATTTCAGGATCCATGCTGATGATCGCAAACATGACCGGAATATTGTCCACCACGGCAGAGATCAACCCGGCCACAATGTTCGTCACCGAAGGGCCCAGCTCGGCATACATACCCGAAGATATCATCTCCAGGTAGCCCAGATAACCCAGACCACCGACGGCAAAGATAATGCCGAAGAAAAACAGCAGCGTATCCCACTCTGCTTTAGCCACCTTCAGGAATATATCGAGCTCCCCTTTTTCACTCTCATCCAGCTCCTGTGCTGTTGTTCGACTCTTGTAAGTTAAGTACCAGGTGTAAAACATCAACAATGACATACCAGTCATCATGCCCATGAACGGCGGCAACGAAAACACCTTCTCAAAGGTCACAGCAAGAATGATCGTCACGAGGAACAGGCCACAGACAACCAGCCCCCCCGGCTTTACCTGGACACACTCATCAATCGCAGAAGGCTTTTCAGACGGAACGAATACACTCATGATCAGAGCCGGCACCACGAAGTTCACAACAGCAGGCAGGAACAAAGCAAAGAACCCAAAAAATTCCACCTTACCCGCCTGCCAGACCATCAGTGTCGTAATATCACCGAACGGACTGAAAGCACCGCCGGCATTGGCTGCAACCACCACATTGATCATCGCCAGGGTCACGAAGCGCTTGCTGTCGCCGCCGACAGACATAATCACCGCCCCCATCAAAAGGGCCGTGGTCAGGTTGTCAGCCACGGGTGAGATGAAAAAGGCAAGGGTGCCGGTTACCCAGAACAACTGGCGGAAACTCAGCCCCATCTGCATTAATCGTGCTCGCAGGGCATCGAAGACCAGACGCTCTTCCATGGTGTTGATGAACGTCATGGCCACCAGCAGGAAAAGGAACAGCGCACTGTACTCGCCCAGGTTGTGCAACACAGCGGCACGTAGCGCTTCATGCTCCACACCATAATCGTGGGCAATGGTAGCAATCAGCGCCCAGATAATACCGGCGGCGAGAATGACCGGCTTGGATTTACGCAGGTGGAGCACCTCTTCACCCATGACCATGATGTAGGCAAGGACAAAGATGGCGATACAGAGATAAGCCAGTGGATCTTCAGTCGCCCCAAGCACCTCATATCCACCACCCGATGCGCTTGCCAATCCCGGGAAAAGCGCAAGTACAACTGGCAAAAAACCGTTTTTAAACACTTTCATTCTGCATTTCTTATTGGTTGTTTTGTTCAAAAAATTCCACACCCCTGAAAAGGATAATAAACGCTGAACGCATATACCACCTTCCTGCTGGAAAAATTAATTGGGAGTAGAAACCATTAACAGACGTCTGGCGGCATGTAGCATGATGTTGCTGCCAAGCTCAATCAACGCATCCGGAAAATCGTAATCCGGATTATGCAGTTGCGGGCAGGACTCACCACTCCCCAGACAAAACAGTGCCCCCTTGCAGTGACGGGTAAACTGTCCAAAATCTTCAGACCAGCGCATCGGGCGCTCTACCGTTTCGGCATTTAAACCTGCCTCTTCCGCCGCATCCATAACGAGGGAAACGACCACGGGATGATTCTCTGTTGCCGCAAATTCATCGCGGTAACGGATCGAACATTGCAACCCGGCCTGTTCAGCCTCCTGTATCACCAACGCCTCCGCTTTTTGCCTGAGCGCCTGCATACGATGATCTGCCGCGGTTCTCAGAGTCACCATAATGGTGGCGTCACCTGGCGCTATACCGAAAGCCGGCTCTCCCAGGCGAGCATACACAACCGTTACCAGTGCGAATTCCTCATCAGTTTCGACAGGCGTACTAAGCGCGGTAAGCTGCTCCAGTA
Organism: Kistimonas scapharcae; assembly: GCF_039540975.1. Taxonomy (NCBI): domain Bacteria; kingdom Pseudomonadati; phylum Pseudomonadota; class Gammaproteobacteria; order Oceanospirillales; family Endozoicomonadaceae; genus Kistimonas; species Kistimonas scapharcae. Next base: position 4,169 of record NZ_BAABFL010000352.1, on the reverse strand, counting down.
GTCGACACATCGCCGTCTGCGGGCTGATTCCATCCTCCGGCCTGGCGGCATGAGAGGTTTTGCCGGTGAAGGTAATCTCCATGCCACAGGATGCACAGGCAAAACTGCCGGATCGCACCAGCAGGGTACCCAGCGCAGTGCCTGGCAGATTATGCCATCCGATCACATAGTCCGGCGCCAGTGCCTGAAACCGTTCATCGGCCAATACCGCCATGGCGCCGGTACCATCCTCTTCCGCAGGCTGAAACAATAATCCAACCCGCCCGCTCTCTGGTCGCTCACGTGCCAGCCTGATCCCTAATGCCAGCAGTGTTGTCATATGGCCATCATGACCACACATATGGGCCTTGCCTTCATGCTCTGACCGGTAGGGAACCACGCTGGTTTCATGAACCGAAACTGCATCCATATCAGCACGGAAGACAACCGTCGGGCCAGGATGTTGACTCTCAAACAAAGCCAGCACACCATGCCCTCCGATACCGGTCAGCATTTCATCGGGCCTGATATGTGCCGCCAAAAAGCGCTGTAATCGCTCACTCGTATGACTTTCAGCACCCGACAACTCCGGATAACGGTGAAACTCCTGCCGCATCTGGCGACAAAGGTTGAGTTCCGCATTTCCCAAGCTGCTCATCATCTATCTCCTGGTATTCCTCTGTGTAGTGCCGATGTGCACCTACACTGCAACACAGTAAGACCCGATGGTGTCATGTTCACGAATACGGACACAGCCCGTATTTACCCCGATATTTATGGCCGGTATTTATAAAAAAACAACTGTTCGTACTTAATCTGTCTTAAAACGTCACTGACATAAACAAAAGATTTATTGACAATCCGATATACTTACATGCAACTGAGACATGGCGGTAAGCAGCAGTTGTCGGAGGCATCATGTCCATTTCACCGCAGTTAGAGACTTTTCTCGCTGAAAACTGTACGAACTATGAAGTGGTATCCCATCCCTATTCAGAACGGGCGGCAAACACTGCACGTTCAGCCTGTATTCCGGATCGAACCATGGCCAAGGCGGTTGTGTTGAAAGATGGTACAGGCTATGTCATGGCCGTGATGCCATCACGTAATCGATTGATGCTGGCCTGGTTGAACATGCGCCTGGATCGCAACCTGAAACTGGTGCAGGAAACCACATTGCAGGATCTCTTCCCAGACTGCCAGCCCGGCGCCATACCGGCCATGGGCATCGCCTACGGCATGAAAACAGTCTGGGACGATGCGCTCAATACCGTTGCCGATATTTACATCGAAGGCGGTAATCATCGGGAGCTCATCCATATGCACCGAAACGAGTTCCAGAAACTGATGTTCGGCCAGCCCCATGCGGCTATCAGCTGCGATATTGAAGAAGAAGAGGCCTACCGAAGCTGTTGACAACGGCTCTCTGCCAATTCTTAGTAAGATGTGCCCTTCCGGTTAAGGGGATACTCTGCAACGATATCGTACGAGGCTATTCTTTAGTTTCGACAAGAGTGAGTGGGATGCTTGCAATAAACATTATCCATCAACAGCTGTGATGGCTGGGGTTCATAACAGACGCAGGTGACGCTATGAAGCAACGCTTTCTTCTGGCAAGACTCATAACCGCAGCGATTTTCTTCTTCGCTGCCATCTTTGGTGCGGTTCAGGGACTGTTTCTGGTTGCCTTTCTGGCATCCGTTTTCCTGGGAATTCTGATTTATGACCTCATGGACGTCACCGTCCAACAGTCCCATCAACTTCCCCCTATCACCGCAACCGGGCCTCTATGCATGCACTTCAACGGTGAAGCTTTTCCCGAGTGGCTGGAAGTCGGTGCCAGCGATCGTTACTACCTGGCAGGTATTGCGCCCGAATATGTCTGCGAGAGTCTTGTAGAGAGAGACGACATTATTTACAACGGCGTACGCTACCACCCTGTCTGAAACAGGTAACGCATAAGAGCCATCCCCTTGCTGCTTAACGGGTCATCTTCTTTACAAAGACCACCACGTAGAGCGCTAGGATGAATGTTCCCAGAAATGCTTCGAAGGCCGCGATCGTTCGGCCTATGCCCACTGGGGCGATATCACCATAACCCAGCGTTGTAAACGTCACCACGCTGAAATAAAGGCATTCCATTAGCTTGGCCCAGTTGGCCTGCCACCCCAGTTCAGGGTGTACCTGAATGATCTCACCGCCTGCACTGACTCCGATCATGGCGTAAAGAAAAGCACAAACCACAACCATGGCTGCTGAGAAAGCGATGACCCGCATGGGGCGCTCTCCATAGCCACACAACAGGTCAACGGTTTTCGACACTAACCGTTGCCATGAATAAGTGGGCAACTGATAACGGCGGTAGCGCATCTCTTTTTGAAAGAACTCACCTGCCTCTTCCTGCAAGCCATGAAGCTCACACTGGCGACGAATATTCCGGCAGACTTCCTCTGCTTCTTCATTCAGTCGTCGCACCCCTTCTTTTCGATTCGATTCGCGTTTCCTGAGCTTCTTGCTCTCTGCAGCCTGGAGGATAATGCTACCCCAGCGGATGTGCTCGATCTTCGCATCATCAAGCCGGATACCCAGCAGGTTGGCGCGGGTCAGATTGGCAGAGTTGAGATTCGCATATCTGGCATCTACCTTGAGTAGACAAGCGCCCTGCAAGTTGATGTTATAAAGATGCGCATCACGAAGATCAGCATGATTGAGGTCAGCATCCGTCAGGTCATAACCGTCCTGACAACCTCGATTCACAAGGTGTACATTGCGCAAATTGGCATTCTTCAACTGGAATCCCGTCAAGGGTCGGCCTGATTTTGCAATCGCCTCCACGCGCTCGCAGATATCATCCCCCTGCTTATCCGCCTCCGGATCATGCCAAAAGCACAAACCGCCTTCATTCTCAGCACTATCTTCACAGCGCCTGCCTTTATAATCCACATAGGCGCATTGAACGCATCCCTGCGCTTCCATCCTGTAGCCAACCCCATAATCATAGTTATCCCATTATTGGAGAGTATAGCCAGCCCGTTCAGTTTTTCTTCTATGTCAGGAGTTTCGTTAAGCGGCGCTGCTTAGAAAGGTTTGATCTGATGATCCGTCAGGGTGGGTCATATACTGAGTACAGCCTGAAGATCATTCAGGTTCGACTCAACATTGAGAAGTAATCGTTATGAGTGTTTCAAAAAAGCTGTCTCAATTCCTTGCACAACAGCAGGTTGATTTTGAGCTGATTCATCACAACCCCAGCATGAGCGCCATGCAAAGTTCTATTGCTGCACGCGTTCCGAGTGAGGAAGTCGCCAAAGCCGTTATCCTTAAAGATCACGTCGATAACTTCCTGATGGCTGTCATTCCCGCAGGCCGGCGGCTGCACCTTCATACCGTCGAGGAGCTCACCGATCAGAAACTACGCCTGGCCTCAGAGCACGAGTTGCAACAGAGATTCACAGACTGCAAAACCGGCGCAATCCCCGCCATTGGGCCTGCCTTTGACATGAGCATGGTGTGGGATGACCGCTTCCTGCAGCAACAGGATGTATACCTGGAAGCCGGCGACCACGAAACCCTGGTGCATTTATCCGGAAAAACCTTCCAGAAGCTGGCTTCCACCGAGCAGCATGACCAGATCAGCATGCCCATCAAAGAGCAACAACCTGAATAATCAGCCTACAGAGTCCAGCATCGCAGCACCACAGGCGAGCACAACCATCACGAACAGCAACCATTTCAAGGTAGCTTGGGAGGCCTGTATGGCAAATCGAACGCTGTAGTGAGCCCCGATCATGCAACCCACGGCAAGAATCAGCCCCGGCACCCATAACACCAGGTCATACCAGATGAAGATCCCTAACGCCAACAGGCTGAAGCAGGCTGTACAAACCACCTTCAGGGCATTAGCGCGTACCAGATCGTAACGCAGTCCTCCTGCCAGCGCCGCAATCAGCATGAAACCAACCCCAGCCTGAACAAATCCACCATAGACACCTGCCAGAAACAACCCCACCCAGGCGGACGGTTTGCTATGCAGAGAAACAACCGGCGTGCCAGGCTCTGGCGCAACCGTTGACGGTTTAACGATCATGACTAAGGCCATCAATACCATGCTACCCCCCTGTGCCAGCATAGTTGTCGCCTCTTCTGAAATTTCCAACTTAAACAGGGGGTGGTCAGTGAGTAATCAATGA
>NZ_BAABFL010000351.1:0-7900 GCF_039540975.1 Kistimonas scapharcae | reverse complement strand
TTAATCCCGACAGATCTTCAGCTGATCAACTTAAGAAAGCGGCTTGAGTTGGGGCGACAACTATGTTGACAAACACCGACACCAGGGACATCAAACATTATCAACAACTGCCACGATTACCGCTGGCTCTTGTCCATTTCTTGGCGCAGGTTCATTATTCGTTTGTCCCAGTGTACTTCAAGGCGAGGATGCTTGTTTAGAGTCGCCCAAGGCCTTTGGAAATATATCGCCGCCATCGTCTCACGAAAGCCCAAGTGGCAACCATCCTACGACAGATGGCAACGTACCGAAAACGTCTGAGTTATCGCATGATAAATCTTCCCGGTACGTGACAATATTCGGTACGGTTGTGGAAAAACCACCGTTGTCGCTAATAATCAGTGCGTCAGCATCTCACGATGCTGACGAAGGGTGAAGTCAGATAGATTCTGTAGTAGTAAGTTTTGTTTGTGGTTAACCTGTATTTGTGGAAGCCGCCCCGGCCAATGTCCAGTAACAGTGCGTGATGAACAGGAGATTGCCCGGGAACGGTTTGCAGAGCGAGCCTAACGGCGGTGGTAGTGCTTCTGCGGTCGCAGGGCGATGGCCTGCAATGTCTGCTCCCGTGGCAACACCTGGTAGATGCTGCGATAGTAGGCCGATTCTATGGCCTCTTTATTCAGAGGGCTCATGGTCACACCGATACGCTTGAGATAGGCAACCATATGACAGAGTGTCGGTTTACCCATGGTCTTTCATCCTTACACATAAAGAAAACCCTGCTTTCGCAGGGCATCAGGCCGATTCGGGGCAATTCTTGTTGTTGACGTTTTTGTTGTTGTCAGCCCCTAAAGATGGCCATCCCTGACGGTATTATCTCTCATAAAAACCGAAGTATTATTGATCCATGGCAAGGGTAAATACTTATCGTATAGGTGTATCTGTCGAGTGAGGGGGGCGGGGCTGATAGTTAACCCTATTCGCATAAAATGCTGTTGGGTGAGTCGCAGATCATACTGCGCGATGTTGTGATGCCTCGCCGTTCAGCTGGGATTAGTCAGGCTATTTGGGGGGCGCAGGTGTTGATATCACCGGATATGAAACGTTCAGACGCTGGAGGTGAAGCCGCGATGTTGTGTGTGCGCCCTGATGATTATGTGTATTTACATGAATGTTGATAATTAAGCATGGCTTTAATTAAGCCGGGTGCATACGAATAAGACTTTGGTTGAATGGTGGTAATTTAAATCTATTTCTAAGGAGTAATACAAAGGTATTATTCGTTTTTTTATTTTTCGACGTTATTATTTCTTTTGTGATTTTATATCTATGTACAAGGAGGTATACGTTATGCCTAGAAATGGTGAACTCCCACCTATGGCTACGCAAGTTTATAGCTCCTCTTTAGAGGTAATAGATCATTTAGAGGGTAGTCGGAATCAGCCCCTGGTATTTGGTAAATTACACTTACGCCCCCTTGATGAAGATGAGCAGTCCTCTATAGAGCAGCAACAGTCGGTTTCTCATGAAAGTGAGGAATACAGCAGGCGTGTACAAAGGGAGGTGAGGTCAAAGCCTCTCGCTAAACGTATTATAAAAGTGGTTGCTAAATTTGCTCTGGCACTGAGTCTCCCTGTTATCTATGTCGTTGGATTTGCGGTAGCACCGTTTTTCTTTGCGGGAAATAGTGTTTATCAAGGAATAAGCCGTACCCCAATCAATGAGTTAACAGGTGAACGTCGTATCGATAAAGTATATTTGACGAAAAAATTCTTTAAAGAACTGGCTCTTGCAGGGATATTCTTTCCTGTTTCCTCTGCCGGGTTAACCAGAAATATTTGGCGGGCAGGCTCTCGGACTTTGGAGGAGTTTTGTCCGTCTGAGCCGAATGAATAGCTCATGTCTGTTTGATCATATGGACTTTGAGGAAGTGTAGTAAACAGCGTACCCATAAACCAACTTCACTACAGATTGGAGGTTTTATATGTGTCTATGGTGGAGAGGGTTTGGTGGGGCTCTATTGCTAAGGGAATGATTTTAACCTTCTTCATGCAAGAATAGACTTCGCAAATAAAAACAATTGTTATAGTATGCGCCACCCAAAATTTTCCAGGTAAATCCGCTTGGTTACTCTCCCATCCAATGCTTTATATACTGACCTGTCTTGCTATTACGACTTAATGTGCGCGGATATTAACTATAAGGCGCAAAGTGATTACGTACACAGGTTGCATCAATTATTCGGTAATAAGGGCAATCACCATCTGGATCTTGCCTGTGGTACGGGCCCACACATTCGACACTTTATTGATAATGGCTACCAATGCCATGGTCTCGATATCAATCTGCCAATGCTTGATCTTGCTCAGTTGCGCTGCCCTGAAGCGAGTTTTATGTTGCAAAACATGTGTGATTTTACTATCGAGCAACGCGTAGATATAATTACCTGTTTTCTCTATTCAATTCACTACAGTGACAGTATTGGAAAGCTGAAAAGCTGTATCGGCAGAGTATATGCCGCATTAAATCAGGGGGGAGTATTTTGTTTTAATGCAGTGGAAAAGAATAAGATCAACAACCATTCTGTTGTCAGGCATACGGCAGACTGTGATGACAGCCATTTTGTTTTCAGTTCAGGCTGGCACTACTGCGGGAGTGGTGAGAAACAATCGCTAAAGCTCAGTATTGAAAAGAGTACCCGGCAGGTCACTCAGTTATGGCACGACGAGCACCCAATGGTGGCGGTAAGCTTCGGTGAGCTACAGCAGCTTTTGTCGCCTTGCTTTGACGTGTATATGTTTGAGCACGATTACGACAAAATCCTGACATGGGATACGCGCTCCGGTAATGCCATCTTTGTCTGCGTAAAAAAATAAAGTAATGAGACGTCGTAAGGCGAGACACGCGAGCTACCGGACAAATTGCGCTAGGCGTATTTTCCAGTTAACCAAACAGGTGACTGGAAACTTTGTCCGGTAGAGTCCGTTTTATATTATCCGCTATGAGCACGAGAGCCAAGCATTCGCTTCAACGTCGCATCCTTGTCGAGACAATGATGTTTTAGTGCACCGGTAATATGCAGCAATACAGCACCGATGACGATATACCCTAACCAATGATGCATAGCATGGCAGAAAGCGGCAATATCGCCATTGTGTGCCAGCACCTTGCCAGGGTTTTCCGGGTCAGGGTTGCGAGGCACCAGCTCAAGCCCGAACAGATCAACACCATTGCCGCCGAATGCCGACATTAGTGTGCCAGAGACGGGCATCAGCACTGTACCAATAATGAGTATCCAGTGCATGGCTTTGGCAAGGCTCTGTTCAATGGATTTGTATTGACTGACCGGAACAGGCCAACCATTCTTTATGCGCCAGATCACTCTCATTATGACCATGGTGATGATGAGAACACCGAATGACTTATGCCATGAATACAGGCTGTAGGTTTCCGTTTCTACCATATAGACGCCGATAGCGAGCATGCCGATCATACTGACTGCCACTAGCCAGTGCAGCGCAATGGTAACGAGGCTTAAGCGGTCCGGCTTATCAGGTTGCATCTTATTCTTCCTCTTTTTTATGGAAAAAATGTTTTTATAAAGTATCCACTGCATATAGCGATTTCCGATGCTATTAGAGCATAGGTATTACTCGCTGTTGTATGGTGGTTGGTGCTTGCTTGTTGGAGGGCTGGTATTCATCAGACAAGGCGGTTAATGGGCCGGTTAAACCGACGTTATCTCATCAGGCGGCACCAAATCTTTGTGAGATGGATGCCAGATCAAGTGCGTTATGGTGATGTCTGACGCTGCATGTTTGTGATAACACAATTGCTTTTTTGGACAGTGGAGGCTGGCAGCGAGTTACAGGCTGACTAGCAGGTGTCTTTTGCAAACCTTAGTTATACATTAGTGCTGTTTCTGCCGGCGAGAACCTGGTTTTTTAAGGGGGGGGAAGGTGACAGGCAGCATCAACAGATGATACCGATAACTTGAAAGTACGACATTTGTATTCTATAGAGTGAATCTTAAGATTTTTTGCCTTAAATCATATCAGGCTCGTTTAAAATGAAATTGCGCAAAGGTGTAGGTGTTTCCCCCGATGAAATAGGCGTCAGTCTACGGCTAGACTTGTGAATATACCTTCCGTACGTAGCGCCTGATGGATGCGTGTGTTCCCGTACTCCCCTCGGTGTTTCCGAAGTCAAGCAGTATGCTGCTTGAGGAACGTATCTCTATGGACTCTCTGGCAAGGCTTTCTATGACGTCAGGTGTAGCAGCCCGGGGAGATAGCCGAAGACGTTGACATAACCAGACAATGCTAAAGCATTGACCCTGTACATTTATTCGATTTCAAATTGGAGAAGTATCGATATGAGTGGCGATATCATTAAGGTTTCAAGAAATACAGAAAATGCACCTATCAGTCCTGTATCTACACAAACGGTCGCTTTCTCCCATTACAATAACATTTCAGCACAATTACCTGTCGATCCAAGAACAGGTGACATTGTCGCGGGTGGTGTCAAAGAGCAGGCAACGCAGTGTCTGGCAAATATCAAAGCGATTGTAGAAAGTATCGATCACGTGATGGAAGACGTTGTTAAAATCAATGTTTTCCTCAAGAACATCGCTGATGTTGAGGCAGTTGACGAAGTTTATGCAACATTCTTCAAAAACTACTTCCCTACACGGACGACGCTCGCCGTTGCCGCTCTACCTTTGGACGGTGCGCTGGTTCAAATTGATGCCATTATTTCAAACGGCGAAGGTACACCTTCCCAGGCGCCTTGCGATCTCGTAAAGGTCGCTAAAAACACTGAAAATGCGCCAATGAGCCCTGTATCTACACAGACAGTCGCTTTTTCCCATTACAACAACATCTCTGCTCAATTACCGATCGACCCTAAGACCGGTGCAATGGTTGCCGGTGGTGTTAAAGAACAGACTGCTCAGTGCCTGAGAAATATCAAGAATATTCTGGAAAGCATCGACGTACCTTTTGACGATATCGTTAAAATCAATGTCTTCCTGAAAAACGCCGCTGATATTGACGCCGTCAACGAAGTTTACACGACGTTTTTCCCAGACTCTGCCATCGCCAGAACCGTAGGTTATGTTCCTGCGCGTTCCACCGTGGCAACTTCTGGTTTGCCTATGGATGCGCTGGTACAGATTGATGCGGTTGTGTCTCACGGTGACGGTACTCCTCCGCAGGAAGTTGAAGACCGTCATGGCATCGTTATCAAAGCCAACAACACGGACAATGCGCCCAAGAGTCCTTTCTATACTCAAACCGTTGCATTTTCCCATTACAACCACATTGCCGCTCAATTGCCGGTAGATCCCAAAACCAGCAAGCTGGTTGATGGTGGTGCCAAGGAGCAGGCTGGACAGTGTCTGAACAACATCAAGGCTATTGTAGAAAGCATCGGCCATGTGATGGATGATGTTGTTAAAATTAATGTCCAGGTTAAAAATATCGCAGATGTTGAGGCTGTAAACGAAATTTACACCACCTTCTTCAAGCGTGATCTGCCTGCAAGAACCACCATTGGTGTTGCTGCGATTCCTATGGATGCTCTGGTGCAAATCGATGCCGTTATTTCTAACGGTGAAGGTACTCCTCCACAGGCATAACAGGCATTAGTTTACAGGAGACTGTAAACGGTCAAGTGTCATCACCACCAAGGCATTATTTCGAGATGTCTTGGTGGTGTTTTTTATTGAGCCGAGAAAAAGTATGTCAACGTTAATTTTCGTGATAAGGAAAGTTTAGAAACGTTGTTTTTATATGATAATGAAATCTTATATATAACAAGTTAATGACTGGATATCAGCATAAATGCCTCTGTTCAGAAGGTGAATATAGTAAGAGCGGTCAGGCTTATGTGGATTCAGGTCATTAATTTCCAGTAAGCGACAGAAGATTGATAGCCAAGTCGTATTGAATCATTTTATAGGTGTTCTATTGTTAGCTGCCCTATAGTGAGCTCACAGGTTTAAGAGGTATTGGAGGAGTATCCATGTCGTTCTGGAGTACAATACCATGCTCGTTGAGTTCGCTGTGTAATTATTCGGATCCAGGATGTATTGTAGAAACCGGCGACGTTCTGTTTTATGTAACGGCCAATAAAAAAGATGGTGGAATGACCATTGGTCACACCTTGCTCGCGGCTTTAAGTAACAGTGCTTTGGTCGTTCACTCACTTGAGGAGAGCGGAGTTATATCAAGTTATTTAAATTTAACCAAATACTCCATTTGCTTTCGTTTTATTGGTGATAACAGCGCAGTCGTTAGTAATCAAGCCGTCCAAATGGCACTGTCATGGTCCCGCGGACACTATGACTATATGGGGAGCGATACGTTTGAAGATTTCAGCGCAAAAACAACTCAGGTAGTGGGATACTCAAGCGCTCGCTGGCAAACTTATCGAGGTGTCGCATCAGCGTTTGGAACTTCTACCTTTGGGAGTGGAGCCAGAGCTCGATTATCGAAATATAGAAGCAGAACCGGTAATACGCCCAAGAATGTGATTTGTTCAGAGATGGTCATACTTGCCTATCAGTTAAGTGTTGACGTTGAGGATGAACAATCCGGTTTTATCAACCTGGATGCTAAGCATTCGACGCCAGGTACGTTGGCTTCATACCTTTATCACAACCCGCATTGGCAACTTGTTGGTTCGATTTGCATGTACGGCGATTAATGGCCCGATCCCATTAGTTTGAGCGGTAAGTTTAAGGGGGGATCTTATTATTAAATTCTTCATGAACAAGGAAGGCGTTGACAGGCCATGATATGACCAGCAGAGAGCTTTACTTTGACGAAGTCATTGATCCCGGTAAAGTAGCCGGGTGCTGTACTTGCGTACCTTTTATGATGTATATCAATCCTGTAACCATTGTGTTGTGGTTGAATCAGCTTGCCCCCAGCCTGTTACGGTAAACACTTGGTCAAACGAAACCAGAGATTAGGCATGGTTTGGCTTGTATTGATATCACGCAGGCCTCTGTGGAGTAATCCGTTAAGCGTTATGTCTAGGTGATTCTGAGAAGTGATTCCAAGACTAATAATCTGACAGCTTTTGTAGTGCCTCATATTTAAGAATGGATTTTGACCTATGTTCAAACACAGCGTCTTATGTGCAGCGATTGCTACTGCCTTGTTTTCAATGCAAGCACAAGCTGCCCCTGATATCTCTCTTCAGAAAATAGATGCCGCGACGGCTATGTCGTCAAATAGTTGGCTGGAAATCAATCTGACCCAATTCCAGAAAAACATTGATGACGTTAAAGCCAAAGTCCAGTCAGACACTAAAATCTGCGCCATCATGAAGGCCGATGCTTACGGCAATGGTATCGCGGGATTAATGCCAACCATTTTAGCTAATGATATTCCCTGCATTGGTGTGACCAGCAACTCTGAGTTGTTTGTCGTGCGGGAAAATGGTTTTACCGGATCGTTGGCACGGGTGCGTTCGGCGCCGATTGCGGAAATTGAAAAAACCATCGCGTTGGATGTCGAAGAACTGGTGGGTGATATTGACCATGCCAGACAGTTGGCAGCGCTGGCCAAAAAATACAATAAAACCATGAAAGTGCACCTGGCGCTAAACCATGGCGGCATGAGCCGTAATGGTACTGACAGCATCGAAGAGGCTGTTCAAATTGGGCAGGTACCTGGTATTGAAGTGGTCGGTATTATGACGCACTTCCCCAGCTATGACCGGCAGGATGTCCTGACTAAAGCTAAGGCCTTCAAAAAGGATGCCCTGGAAATCATTGCGTATTCTGGCACAACTTGAACACCGATTCTGGTAACTCTTGAACACCCATTCTGGTAACTCTTGAACACTTTTGCTGGTTTTCCAGAATCGGTGTTCAAGTATCCAGAATTTTCTATATGACAGACCTGAT
>NZ_BAABFL010000350.1:0-7789 GCF_039540975.1 Kistimonas scapharcae | reverse complement strand
CGGGTCATTGATTACTCACTGACCACCCCCTGTTTAAGTTGGAAATTTCAGAAGAGGCGACAACTATGCTGGCACAGGGGGGCTTCTGTCGCGGAAGGGCCGGAGGTATTTTCGTCATTCAGCAGGGACTGGGTGTCTTCATCGACAAAATATTCATACCGGGAATCCCGGCCAAAACGACGGGCCAGGAAACAGCTCATGGCGATCACCGGAATGGAAACCAGCATGGACAGCATGATCGCCATGCCCATATCCACACCAAGCACACCGGCAGCGGCCATGGGGCCGGCTGTGGGCGGAATCAGCTGATTGGTCGTCAGCATGGCGAAGCTCAGGGAGAGCGCCATGGTCGCCATGCTGGTTTGTGACAGCGCACTCAGCTTGCGGGCCAGCGGCGCCAGGATTACATAGGCAGCATCACAGAATACGGCGAGTGACACGAAATAACCGGTCAGTGCCATGCCAAGGTCGGCATTACGGGTACCGGTACGCTTGAGAATCGCGCGCGCCATGGCTTCGGCGCCACCACAGTTCTGCAGCAGCATACCGGTAATGGTGCCGATGGCGATGATCAGGCCCACGCTGGCCACGGTATCTCCCAAACCATCAAAAAAGGCGGTAAACACCTGATCCGGGTTCATGCCGGAGAACAGGGAGAAGATGATGGCGGCGGCAATCAGGGCAAAGAATGGATGAATTTTTTTGAACGCGGCGGCAAATACCAGCACAGCAATGCTGATAATCAGTCCGACCGGCATTATCGCCAGTGGCATAGAGTTCACTCCTGTTACCAATGCCACTCCGGCATCAGTCTGGGTATGGGTGGTTTTAGTGGGGCAATCTAAGGAAAGGTGTGTTCAGTGACAATCTATATATTTGCAGCTCATGGATGAAAATAATTCATCTGTTGTTTGGAGCTTCGATACTCATATATAGGAAGGGACGGTGTAATTATCCGGAAAGAAGGGCAAACGGATTCCCATACGTCATTTCAGGGAGTCCATGATTTATGGTTCTGATTGGAATGACGTATGGGAATGTAGTTAGTTCTGGGTCAGAATTAATCTTGCGCGGAATAGTCCAATGATCGATGGGGGAACGCGTAAACCATGCCTGAATCCAATATCAAACACTTTAGTGACAACCTTGTTAGGGTTACCTCCATTTTCAGGGTTGCTGAATTCGGTGATAGCTTCTCTCTTTATGGCATCCCAGTTAATAGTATCCCTTGTCGGAATACCAAACTGTCTTAATGCCCCAATAAGTGCGTCAGCATGAGAATTAATGTGTTCTTGATTTTGAGTATGCATCGCCTTATCTATCGCCGAAACAGCTGTGTATATAGATACTACGGTATCACGGGTCTCATTAACATAATTGCCAAAATCAATAAAATGGATGATGATTTTTTTGCCTTCGATGGAGACCATGATGTTTCCATTATGCATATCTGCACTGCATTCTCCTGCAGTAAAAAGACCCTGTTCCCAAGCTGAAAATGCACAATTACGGATTTCTTGCCTGAGTGCATTTATCATGGAAGGAGAGATGCGAGAACGATCCATAGTTTGGTTGTGGGCTACCAATAAAGGTTGTACAACCTTCGTTAAAAAGTCGTCATCACTGCTACTAAGTGTTACTCCGTCAATTTCTTCCATGACTAACATATTGCGAGATGATAGGTCTTCATCAATTGCTGGAGAACTATATTCAATCTCCACGTTTTTGCCATCTACATTAATATAGTGTTGAGGTGCTCTAGGTCTTGTTCCTAAATAGTTATGACAATTTGTGTTTCTGTAACCATGGTCTGATTCACTGCAACGGCAATCATCAGCAGTAATATGGTAAAAATCCTGATCGAGTCTCTGAAAACGTCGCTGCTGAATCTGTGTGTTGTGTTTCTCATAACGAAGATCAAATTCACGTGGTATTGTACTCAAAAAGCCCCTTATGGCATCAGTACTACCTCGGCCGACAATATCCGGTTTAAAGCGACTCACAAGGGAGAGTATTGTACTTACAATTGAAATATCAGCTTTGAACTTTATTTCCAGGTCACTATCTACGACTTTTACCACTTTGGTTGTTCCATCTCGCATAGGAATTTGAATAACTTGACCAACGCTGCCTACGCCTAAAATGGTGATTTCATTTAATCGATCAGGGTCATAATCAAAATTGTTTTCATTGAGTATACTTATTAGTTTTCTCATTGGCATAGGTTCATTATCATGCATGGAGGTACATAGTTCTTGTTTAATGGCCTGAAAGTTAGGATTTACTTTAGAAATTCCACATACAGAGCTTATTAATTCATCACTTGAACCAATAGCTTGCAGTATTTTTGAAATGATGCCGCCATTACGATTGATCTCTCTTATGCTTTCAGGTGTGATTCCGTTTCTCTTTAGAATAATCAGAACTTTTATCCATTTGAATGTTCTATACACGGTTGTGGCACAGTGCTTCAAGTTAAAGGCTATCCATTCCGGGTATGACAGGCCGTGGAGTTGTCGCTCCGAGAGTGGTCTCCCTCTATCGTCTAACTCAAAGCTTAACCGGCGAATCTTTGGCTCAGTGCTAGCGTCTGTTACCTGAGTAGAGGTAAGCCCACTAGTGTTTCCACGGATGAGAGGTGGAGAGTTTTGTATTGATGCCATAAATGCTCCATGCGATTGGAATTGATGCTGATGATAGCTTTGATTGTTAGACATAAAAAAAGTTCCATGTTTATTCGTGGTAATAATTGTTTTGCCATTTTATAAAGTTTTTATATATAACTACTTGCAATTAAGCATATGTTTTTATTGCTTTATGAGTTTTCATACTTTCGATGCTTGCCTTGGAAGATTAATTAATAACCTCTGAGGGTTATTGCAAAATTCCATTGGTTAATTAGAAAGGCAGGAAGCTCAGAATATTAGGTTTTGTATAAAATAAAGGAGCTGTTGACCTGCTTGTAAAAAGCAGGTCTGATTATTAATAGGTAGTTTGCTGATTGATTAACAGGTTTTGATTAAGTAGGCCAAACCCATCAAATCCGGCTTTCAGACTCAGTATTAAGATCAGTACCGTCGAGACTACTGTGCTAATGGCAATCCCCGCCATGATCATGACCTGGTAGGCCACTGCTGTTATGGGATCCGTTCCTCCCAGAATCTGGCCGGTCATCATGCCGGGCAGGTAGACGATGCCCAGGGTGGCGGTGGTGGCAATCATCGGGTTCAGTGCGGCTTTCAGTGCTTCACGGATAAAGGGCAAAGCGGCTTCCCACTGGCTGGCGCCCAGCAGCAGGTCATTCATGTAACGGTCATACTGGCTGTCGATGGACTGATAGAACCGCTCCAACGTGAGGATGTTGGCGGTGAGACAGTTGCCCAGCAACATGCCGGCCAGCGGCACCAGGTAGCGGGCATCATACCACGGGGTGGGCTTGACCAGCAGAAGCATGGCGGTCAGTACAATGGATGATGCGACCAACAGTGCGATGAGCGAGGCCGAAAACAGATGTCGTCTGGATAAACCCGCCTGTTTCACAATCAGGCTGCTGGCGACGATCAACATGACCAGTAGCCAGCCCAGGTTGATCCACAGATGGTTAAAGCGGAACAGAAACTCCAGATACAGGGCTATCAGTCCCAGCTGGAAGGTCATCCGTAACAGGCTGACTGAAAATTTCCGGATAGTGTCTCCCAACTTCAACTGCCAGAGCATGGCAAACGGAATGATCAGCAGACCATAAAAGGCGATCAGCTGGGTGAAAGGAATCGTGGCGGCGTTACTCATGCTCAGTCACCATGGTTGAATCGTTTGTAGCCCGTTGTGCCGTGTCGTCGACCAACGTGCCATCCTTGATCGTGAGCTTCCGTGAGCATTGCTGGATCCAATTGGCATCATGGGAGGCGGAGATGACGGTATAACGGCCAGACAGCAATACGTCCCTGATGGTCTGACTGGCTTCAGGATCCAGTGCCGAGGTGGGCTCATCCGCTACCAGGATACGGCGACCGGTCATCAGTGCGCGAATAATGGCGATACGTTGCCGCTGGCCGCCTGAAAGCCGCGAGCAGGGTTGTTGAAGTAAGGTTTCATCCAGCGCGAGTTGCTGGAACCAGTCCAGCAGCGTTGTTCGGCAAAAGCGTTTGGTTCGAAAACTGCGCCAGCTGAACGGTTGCTGCAGGCAATGGAGAACTGTGTCATTGCCCAGGTCAGGTTGCTGCGGAATATAGGCGATCGCCGCACGAACCCTGTCGATGGTTTGAGCCGTTATGGTTTTTCCCTCAAGGCGATACTCGCCGTCTGTCCACGGATAGCCACCGAGCAGGGTTTTCAGCAGGGTGCTTTTGCCACCACCGGAGGGACCGTGAAGTACCAGGGTTTCGCCAGGTTCTACGGTCAGGGAAGTGTTATGCAGTAGTCGTTTATCTGGTGGGCCAACCGAGAGCTTCTGTAGCTGGATTGTGGCAACCGATTGCGCCATGTATGATTCCGTATTATCAATTAGCGATATCGAAATACGATATTAGAAAAGACCATGAAAGAAAAGATCCTTCGCAAGCTGTTTTTGGGGTTTATCCAGATTCACATCCTGCGGCATGCCAGCCAGGAACCCTTCTTCGGCGCCTGGCTGATGGAGCACCTGCAGGATCACGGTTACAGGATCAGCCCCGGCACGCTGTATCCGTTGCTGCACAAAATGGAAGACGACGGACTTATCGTAAAAGAGACCCGGGTGACGGAAGGTCGGCAGCGTAAGTTCTATGGGATTACTGAACTTGGCCTGGAAGTATTGGAAGAAGCCAACAGCAAGATTGGAGAACTCGCCCGGAAGCTGAATGATTAACTCACCCATGCCGGTGGCTGGTCATGGCGACCTGAAACAGGGTAAGGTTCACCTCACGCACTGCTGGAAATAACAAGGAATCATAAGGTGTCCGTTCAGATACAGGCAGAAGAACAACGGTATAGCCGTCAGCAGATCCGGGATCTGGCCACGGAACTGCTGATCAATGTCGGCGTGCGTGAACAGTTTCCGACGCCGCTCGAGGAAATTATTCATTACCTCGGTTATACCATCGAAGAGTTTGAACCGGATGACGACACGGACCGCGTTTCCGGTGCTGTTAACCACCGTCAGCAGATCATCTATATCAACCACCAGGATGCCCCACGCCGGCAGATGTTTACCCTGGCCCACGAGATTGGCCATGTCTTTCTGCACCGTGAACAGGAAGCCAATCACATTGATTATCGTGATGGTGCAATGACACCCCGTGAGCAGGAAGCGAACCACTTTGCGGCGGAACTGCTGATGCCTGAGAACCATTTCCGACATACCTGGATGACCTGGGAAGGTGAGCCGGAGCTGGTGGCGGCCACCTATGGGGTTAGCGCTGAAGCGGTACGGGTACGGGCAGATATTCTCAAGCTGACATAACCGACTTGTCAGGGATGAAACAATAATAAAAAAGGGGTAGTCGACGTGGCAAACGATGAAGCCTTGCTGGAGCGCATTGCCTCCCGGAGCCAAAAGCGACCGGAACGCGCCAGTACGGTCAGTGAGCAGGCATTGCGGGAAACCAACCATCAGCTGCTGCTGGAACGCATGCAGGAGATTCGTGCACGCCGGAAGCATCGCAAGCAGTTCGACAGCAAGACTTTCACCCTGTTACGGATTCAGGTGATGTTCCTGGCGGGGATTATTCTTCTGCAAGGCTTTAAGCCGTATGGGTTCCACCTGGATGAGTGGGTATTCGGTCTCTTCGTTAACGGTAGTTTGATCTATACATACGCCATTATTCGCTACATTGCTTCAGACTTGTTTAATGGCCGGCATGATCTTTTAAAGCAGAATGTCCGAGATTAGGTGGTATTTGGGTTTTTTTCCTATGATTTGTCAGTTGTTTCGTTGAGATAAAAATTATTTCCTTGTCTGATTTCCTGTCATTGATATGGAAAGGCTTATCTGGTCGATGTGTTAGTAATCTAACAGTCCAATCAAGAAGAACCTTTCGCTTATTTTTCTGTCATATGTTTGGTCAGAATCCATTGAAGGAAGCGTTATTATGGATCAGCTCCATGGTCCGAAGGTTTATTTTCAACGAACACGGTCAGAGAGTGATCTTACAGAACTCGCCAGTAGTACAGACAAATCCCATGGGATAAAACGAAGCACGTCAGAGAGCGGGCTGGAAAGAGCTTCTACGTCTGCATCCCGGATAGGCAGTCGACGCGTCGTTGTTGATGAAGCTTTCCAGCCATTGCTTCTGATTCTCGATCTTCTGGGGACTGGTGAAAATCATGAGCTAATGACAGCAGTTAACGCGTATGCGGATCAATATCTCGATATTGCTTCAACTGGTTACCAGAGAGTTGTTGGTTACCTTACTTTCATTGAGCATGCCGCCAAGTTTGTAAAATATAAGAAAGGATAGCATGGTATTGATCTCTGTTTTGTCATTGCCCTGTTGATGGATAGAAATCCTTCCTTGAAACAGTACAAGCAACTCATCGTTAAAGAGCTGGTTCGTGAACCGGTATTACAGCATTTTACCGAAGAATTTGAACGGCTGATTAAGGCGAAGCTTCAACAGTCTGATATGAGGATGACACGAGAGGACTGTAGTACGTTTGAACTCACAGTACAGACTACGTTTGATCATTTCTTACAGCGATACCATAGAAACTACCTGGATATCGAGATGCTACTGGATGATTTTGCTTTATTTGAAATGAGTGAGGATGAAGAAAACGTATTTAATTATGACAGTCCGAAAGATGTTGTGGATGACTGTTTGACCGTAGAAATATCAGAGCAGGTCGTTACCCAGCTGATCATGCAGTATGGCAATCAGGTTCATTCTGAACTGGTCGCGCTGTCGAATCAGTGGATAGAAAAACATGACCCGGTCGTCAGTGAAAAAGCACTTAAACAGCGCTATGAATATCAGGAGAATTATCAGAGTTACCTGGAGGAGCAAGGTTTGTTTGGTGACGTGCATTTATGTTGGAGCAGGCTTGAGACCATGTTGAATGGCTCTTTGGTTGAGTTGATAACTGCAGAGTTCAGGCAGTTTGGTGTTATCAGAAACCTTGATCAACTGGTTGGTGAGGTCAAAACGAAAATGGCAGGTTTTCTTGATCAGGTATACCGTGAGTTTGAAGCTGCACGGGTTTGATAAATACGCGTGCAACCTCGCGGGTATCTTTTATATCTTACTCCATTGCCCGCAACTGTAGATCCAGGGCTGCGCCGGAAATACGGATTTCCAGGGCGCAGACAACCAGTGATGCCAGTAGAAATAACAGGCAAAGCCCGAAAATTACCATTGCCGCCGCTTCCATATTCAGGAACAACAGAAACATATCTACCACACACAGGATAAAGCTGATGATGCCGAGTTGTTGCATCTGCTTGATGTAGTTCATCCGTACACGGAGATTGTCGATCTGTCCCGACAGGGACTTGCGCTGGGGATTCTCCCGAAACGACTGGTGCAGGCTGCGAACCAGCGCCGCCAGCGACAGGTATTTGTTGGTATAGGCAAGAAACAACAACGAAATTGCAGGGAAAAACAGGGCGGGGGTAGTAAGTGTCAGTTCCACGGTAATTGCCTGGGCTGGATGGTACACCGGCTACAAGACTACACTGTAGCCGGTGGGAAGTTTACCATGAAAATAGTGCCATACTTCACTGTCATTAGTATCCTTAACTCCCGCTTAACGATCTGAAGAAGTAAGGCTAAATTGAATGAAGAGAGCGTCCCCTGTGCTCTTCAGGCAAAAT
>NZ_BAABFL010000349.1:0-7770 GCF_039540975.1 Kistimonas scapharcae | reverse complement strand
GCGTTTTGTGCAAAAACTGTACTCTGTTGCCAAAAGTACGGCCAGCTTGCTCACATTCCCAAGGTTAAGCGGGATTTAAGGCGGGCTCAAAAAACTTGAAAAACGACCCATTCCTCGTATCGATACTTGAGCTGAGCGACCATCCTCGGTATTCCTATGAGGAAATTGATAGCAAACTCCCCAAAGATGAGCCAATCAATGATCCTGTAATGGAAAGAAAGGAGCAGGTTGATGTGAACCGCCCGTTACAGGATGGTGAACGCACCGATGCCTTGGTTAAAATGATTGGAAAGTTGATTTACCACGGAGCGAATAATGATTTTATTTTGGAAATGTGTCGGACATGGAATAAACGCAATATAGACCCTTTGCCAGACGATAAAATTGTTAAAACGCTCGAGAGTATCAGATCACGTGACGAAAAAAGATTGGAGGAAAATAAAGATTTTCATTATCTTAATTCCAGGTATGCCGTGATAAAAACAGGAGCAAAAACCTGTATTTTGGACAAGCATGACCATATAAATCCTTTTATCTCGTTTGATGATTTTAAAAAGTTGTATTCGAACAGGTTTGGAAGTGATGGAAAACCTATAGCTATAAGTTGGGAGAAACATCCACAACGGCAACAGTATAGCGCACCAGTATTTCGCCCTTGTAATCAAGTCAGGGATGGTGAATATAATATGTATGGTGGTCTGGCCATTGAGCCTGCAAGTGGTAACTGCAGTTTGTTTCTGGATTTTATTCGCAAGATTATTTGCTCAAACAATAAGGTGTTGTATGAGTATATTCTCGATTGGTTGGCCTTTTTAGTTCAGAAGCCATATGAGAAACCCGGAGTGGCTCTTGTGTTCAGGGGTAAAGAGGGTACGGGTAAGGGAACGTTTGTTCGCTATGTCGGTGCAATATTTGGACGCCATTTCAAACATGTCTTTAATATTGATCAGGTGCTTGGCAGATTTAATAATTTGCTCATGGATTGCCTGCTTCTCTTCTTGGATGAGGCGTTATGGGGTGGTGATAAAAAATGCCAGGGTATTCTTAAAGGGCTTATAACGGAGCCGACTGTTATGATCGAGCTAAAAAATAAAGACATCATACCTTTCGATAGTTTTTGTCATGTGATTATTGCTACGAATAATGACTGGTCAGTACCTGCAGGGAAAGACAGCAGACGTTTTTGTGTGCTGGATGTTTCGGATGCCCATATGCAGGACACGGCATATTTCGGACAATTGCATGAGCAAATGGAAAATGGAGGAGTTCAGGCGCTTCTACATTTTTTGTTGGAAAGGGATATTTCGAATGTTGATATCCGGAAAGTCCCAAAAACCGATGCTTTACTTGAGCAGAAAATGCGTACGCTTGACCCTATCGAAAACTGGTTACTGGATATTTTGCAGGAGGGTTCGCTTAGCTATGAAGAGCATGGCTTTGTTAAGGATCTTGGCTGGCCGGATGAAATCTCCAAAGATCAGCTGTACCGTTGTTTTAAATCACAAGCTGTTGGTACGGTCAAGCACATTGCTAAAAATAGTTTTTGCATGAAGTTAAAGAAGGTCATACCCGCTATTGGGGATGTTCGCAGAACGATGGCTAATGGCACACGCCAACGTGTGTTTGATTTACCATCACTTGATCAATGCCGTGCAGCTTTTGAGGACTATCTGGGACAACCCATTGATTGGGAGGATGGAGTGTAATACCTGCTGTCCAGGTTATCTGGGATGCCGGTAAGTAGTTAAACCGGCTCAAACCCTTGAAACAGAGCCGTCCGTCCGGGTGTCCGGGCTGGCGGCTCTTTTTTTCATCTCCCATCGTGCCGCAGAGAGAACAGGGGGGGCTGTATATATATTTTTTTAATTTAAAAAATTAAAAAAAGCTTGGACACCCGGACGCGCCCAGTAACCATGCGGCCTTCCGGTGCCCACCCTTCTTTTCTCTGACCCGGACAGCACGGACACCTTTTTCCCTCCTCGGCACGCGACAAGATTCCTTCCTAAAATGATTAATCAGGATCATCGCAGGAAAAGGAGTTCAGCCATGGCCAGATACCGTCTGGAACCAATTAACAATAATGATGATGTGTGGGCAGAGTACAGCAAAGAGCCATTAATCATCAGTGCAGACACAGAACAGCAAGCCCGTTTCAGGGCTGCTAATGCGAATGCCCGCAAGGTACTGGAAAGCAGCATAGGCCGGTCATTACCCCTTCCTCCGTGGTTATTACCCAACAAAACCCGTTGTGTGGCGCTTGATAGCTAACGCGCCATGAGACCAAAATTACCCGGAAAATTTTTTTGGAATCCCGATTTTCGAAAAACGGAAAAAGACATTTTCATGTGAGCCACAGGGTTTGGGACCCGTCCAGAAAAGACGCCCCCCTTCCCCGATTGGATCGGAGCAAGGGAATCCCGTTTTTTCCTCAGGGACCCCCGCCCCTGTTTTTGGTCTTATGACAGTGCATATAGGTTGAATGCAGTGAGTGGGGACAGGTTGAGCTGGTGGGTTGCGGACAGAACAGGCAGGGATGGTGATGAACAAAGCGCGTATTGCTCGGCGTTTAAGGAAACGGCTGCAGTACTACCGTGAACTCAATGAGACACTAAAACACCGGCAAGCGACCGGTGACTCAAGGCTGTTCACCTCAGCACAGAGGGAGGAGTACCTGAATGGTATTGAGGAGGGATTGCGTCTGGCGCTGGCACTGGTGGAGGGTAATGAGACAACGGTTGCCAGACCAGAGACGAAGGTTGTTGAGCCTGAACTACCTTAGACGGGCGTCTGGCCAGAAGCCATACAGTACTGCCAGCTGTCGTATGGCTTCGAGCCGGTCAGACACTCGTTCTGCAGTATGGTAGGTTTCCAGCAGCATGATGGCGAGCTGGTCACGGGTCACCTGATGGGTGTCACGTAACCGTTCCCGCTGTCGTCGAATCCCTTCCTGGATCGCCGGATGCTTGAGCAGTGTCGCTGCCGTGGCGTGAGGGTTCTTGTTGCGATAACCGGCAGCCTGAACCGCCTTGGCCAGGGAATCCGGATGGTTTATGTATTCGTTGATAAAGGCCTCCTGCCTTGCGTTGAGCGCCATGGTCACCTCCCTGCAACCTACAAAACTCTCTATTTTATTTTACCACGACAGACGACCAAAGACCCGAAGCCCAGGATGCTTGTCAAGCGGCCTGTTTTATCCGTTTTCGGCACTTGGGAAAAGTTGAGCATCCCCAGAAAGCTGTTCCCGCATGTGCGCCTTTCTTAGCGGTACGAAGAACCATATCGTTCCCACAGGCAGGGCAGTGCTTGGCGTCTGACTTTTGCCGCTTGATGGCCTCTACATGGCGAACATGCTCCCTGTTCGTATGCAGGGAGGGTTTTAGGCGGCCAGCCTGAATGTTTGCAACAGCGACCGCCACTTCCTGATCGGATAGCAGCGCATCAGTTTTTGAACGGATGTAGCGAACCAGCCCACGGCCATAGGTGACATTGTCTGGCATGGAGGTTTTGAATGTGGCTTCACCAACGAAGACGACGACAGAAAATAGGTTGTCATCAGCAAGCCCCAGGCAGTTGGCCAAGGTTCGGGTATGTTTGTAGTTCTGGTGCAGAGGATTCTGAAAGCGTGAAGTATGACGGAATATTTTCTGTGTCCACTGTTTCTGGTTGGCGGACCCGAATATCCACCCCTTCATATTCTTGGTCTCAATGACAAAAATACCAAAACGGGATACCAGTATATGGTCGATCTGCGTACTGCCGTCGTCTGTGGGTAATGTAACGTTATTGATAAGGTGATATTGCTTGCGATCTAACAGCAACTGAAGTGTGAAACTGATCAGCCGTTCACCCAGCCAACCTTTGAACCAAGCAGATTTTGCGACTGTGATCAGTAAGATTAACGGCAAAAAGTAACCGAGCACTGTCACTATGCTAGTAATCATGGGGGTTATATCCACAGAATGGCTCCTGTTGTGATTCTTCTATTTGGAGGCATGGACTCGTCATTCTTTCCAGGGTTGCACGCAACCTGCAAGTGGAGCATTACTGCCCGGATAATTCCTTATACCGCTGACAGGCCTTCTTTTTCTTGGACTGAATGAAGGGGTCTTTTGATGTCTGACTTTCCAGAATCAGCGCTGCACATTTCTGGTTTGCCATGACCAGTTCTGGGCTCCGAGGTTTTGTATTATCACTCGTTATGAATGCAGGCTGGATTGAAGCGATAGTTGGCTTAAAGGTACGTGAAGCCAGACAGTACATACTGACCATATTTTTGGCTTTGGGAGCGGTATAGTTCTTATTCTGGTGTGTTTGACAGACTTCATTGAAAGCTGCCTTTGAACCGCCCCGGGTTTCTCGGAGGCAGTTTTATTTGAGTCATGCCACTTGTGCAGACTCGGCTTGTTGATAATACAGGTTTTCGTATTCCGCTGGAGGCATATCACCAATTGGTTCGAGAATCCTGCGATTATTAAACCAGTCAACCCAAGTTAAGGTTGCGCGTTCAACGTCATCCAACCCTTTCCATGGATCGCCTCTGTGGATTACCTCAGCCTTGAATAAGCCGTTGATGGTTTCTGCCAGTGCATTGTCGTAAGAGTCACCTACACTGCCGACTGATGCCTGAAAGCCCGCTTCATTAAGCCGCCCTGTGTACCTAATAGACAGGTATTGACTACCACGATCACTATGATGGATAACACCACGGGGCTTGCCTCGCGACCAAAGTGGCTGCTCCAAAGCATCAAGAACGATGTCGGTTTGAAGGCTCTTTAGCACGCGCCAGCCGACAATATAGCGAGAGTATACGTCAACAACGAATGCAACATACACGAAGCCAGACCAGGTGGCGACATATGTAATGTCAGCCACCCAAAGCTGGTTGGGACGCTCCGCCGTAAACTTGCGGTTCACAAGATCAAGCGGTTTGTCGGCCAGTTCATCCGGGATAGTCGTTACGCAGCGCTTGCCTCTTCTAACGCCTTCCAGATGCAGGGCTCGCATCAATCTTTCAACTGTACAGCGAGCGACCTTGATGCCCTCACGGTTAAGCTGCCTCCAGACCTTGCGAGCACCGTAGGCACGGTGGTTTTCTTCGTAGACTCTCTGGATTTCAGGCTTCAGCTCATCGTCACGTTGAGTGCGCTGGCAGCGCTTCACTGGATAGACATCCAGATACTTGCAGCGGTAGTAGGTCGACGGTGCAATAGGCATGACTTCACAGATTGACTCGACACCGTACGCCCCACGCTCCTGGTCAATGAATGACACCATTACTTCTGTTTGCGGTCGAGCTCCGCTTGGGCGAAAAAAGCAGCAGCCTTGCGCAATATTTCGTTAGCCCGCTTCAACTCACGGACTTCGCGCTCCAACTCTTTAAGACGGGCTACGTCACTACTGGTAGTGCCGGGCTTTATACCATTGTCGACTTCCATTTTGTTAACCCATGCTCGAAGAGTCTCAGGCGTACAGCCGATTTTGGAGGCGATAGATGTAATAGCCGCCCAGCGTGATTGATGTTCATGCTCACCAGTCAACACCATGCGAACGGCGCGTTCACGAACTTCGGGGGAGTATCCAGGTCGTTTGCTCATCATCTAATTCTCTCAAGAAAGTTAGCCTCTGAGAAACCCGGGGCGGTTCACTTGGCTGCCAGTGTGCATCGGGAATATTCTGAAATCCGATCACGCTTATTATTACATACACTGTTGTCTCGAATACGCCACACCAAATGTTCGAAATGAATTTCCTGTTTCTGGTGCGTAATGACCTGGCGAGTCAATCTGGTATTGGCATTATCGGCGTATGTGTCGATAATGCTACCCGACATCGTGCTGATAACTGTCGCCAACGAGGCACTGATGATATCCATTGATACTTCCCTTTGTATTGTAATTATTCTTGAAAAAACACTTCTTGCTTATGAAGGCGACGATAATGGATGTTTTGTGCGTATCCAGTCCGACAAACAAGGTGCTATCTTTACTCATCGCTGGCCTCCGATCATTTTCTCAGGCTTGCCTGATGCGGCTCTGGTAAAAGCTAGCCCGCGTATTCTTCGGAGGCCAGCTCTTACCGGTCAGCGGGAGTCATTATGTCTAGGAGGTTCTAGTTGGCTGGGAGATACTCCAAACTATTTTTAAAAGCAGAAGTTCCGTGAACTTTATGAACACTCAGTCCTGGCGCATTAATAATTAAATCTAAAGAATTTATTATGTGAGCATTGCTTGTTTTGGCCTTTAGAATATTGGCTTGTTGGCGAACACGCGAACTCGGCTTTGTACGCGCTAAAGGCGATGTAAATTCAGGATCACCAAAGAGCCGAATAAATTCTACTATTTCAGCCTCCGTAAAGTTATTTATATGCTTTTCATAGTAAGGTAGAGCCGACTCATCTACGCCTTCACGGTATCCATGTCCGTTACCAATAAAGCATACAGAAATTACTTTTACCCACATAGACCGAGATGCCCTCGGGAGAGCGCCATTAGGAGGAAGAGAGTCATCTAACGCCTTTGCGTGGGGGTACTCATTATAAAAATTATTTGATCCAAAATGCGCACGATTTAGATTCTCTAGCTTTTCAATAATTTCACCAGCTAAACTATCTTCATCTTTATAGTTAAGGCCATCTACATGCTGTAAAAACTCTTGACAAGCGTCTTTCCTTTGAACTTCAGCATTTTTTCTAAAAGCACCAAACTTTGCACCGATTTCGTACTTACGATCTTCGGTAGCAGCATTCCATATAAATGGAGCTATACCAGCAATATTTTGTTTGGTATCGCTTGTGGTTTTATTAGTCGTATATAAGCCGAATACCGTCCACAGGAAGTCATCAATCCTTTCAATCGGTTGTTTAATGAAGTCCGCACCGATGACCGAATAGTCGTCTGCTGGTATTACTGTAGTCCGTATATTGGTTAATAGTTGCTTTACTGCGATTAGCGAGTGATCTGGTTTAGCTGTAATTGCATGCCTGAGACAAACGCTAAGCCACCCAAGCATCTCATGCCCATCAATGTCATTGTCATTTGGGTGTGCCGCACTTGCGTGATTTCGCATGTAGTTAACATGCTCTAATCGTTGGTAGTTAACATCTGAAAGCAAGCCTATTCGTCTACAAGCTTCAAGTAAATCGTGCTCACTTACTTGATCAATATCCTCTTCTTTTGAAAGGCTTTTGTATCTAGAGCTAATTTTTTCAGCAATTGAATAAAAATACTGTAAGTCGAAGGCAATAATTAATCGACGGAAAGCTCTTACTGTTTCATCCCACAAATAATTTAGCGCGCCATCAAATAAGCCAACCGAGATAGCAACAGTATATTTTGATAAGTAGTGTGATTTAATCCGGTCATCAACTGGGATAATCGATAACGACTCCTCCAAAGAGGCAATAACTTTTTTCCTCTCAGAAATTGGTACTACGACATTATCAATCGGAAGACCCACATGCGTAAGGTAACCTTCAAGCTGCTGATGCAAATCGTCGATCGGCTGACTTAGTTCAGTGGAGCCGACTGTAACCAGCTCTCTTTTTCCTTCACTCATACTCTAAATATTCTCCATAATTATGCTTGGACGCCTAACGCTCGCTTAAACTGCGGAGTCAGATTTGATGCGTTTGTTAGTTTAATGGTTGCCTACATACTCAAAATGCTAGATTCTATCGCCATATGGCTCAATACGTAAGTACTCAAAAACCGGTACATAAGGCGATTTCACGTTCTGCCGCCTAAGCTCATCCCCATGTTCCCATTACCGCCT
>NZ_BAABFL010000348.1:0-7715 GCF_039540975.1 Kistimonas scapharcae | reverse complement strand
TTATTCGCACTGGCAAACATGGTTAGACTGGACCAAATGATTCGGACGCAGGGTTAATGTATCCGAAAGCCAGGAAAACCTGGTTTCAATGGCAATAAACTGTGTCATTTTCATGCTGGATAATAGTGAATTAATGATTTGTCATTCACTGCATTTCTTTAAAGTCACTTGCTCGCAGGTTTCCTAATATCGTCATATCGCGTCTTCAATAACTAAATTACACATTGAGATGATCATAAATAACACCTTCAATTTGCTAGATTGAAGGTGTGTTGTGAATATTTCGGTTGTCAAATCAGCAGATAGAAGGCCGGTTAATAGCGAACCATCATCAAGGGATTGGTGCTTATGAAGTTATTGATAGTGATGGTTCTTGTTACCGTTGCCGTTGTCTTTTTTTACAATAACAATCAGCCTGAAATCATTACCTATGATGGTATGGTCGGGGTGAATGTTTTTGAGGTAAGTGAGGCAGATAGCCGTTTTCAATATGAGTTGGAAGAAGATTTCCTGACCCTGGATGCAGTCGCTGCAATGACGGGGAAGAATAGCGGCATCAGGGAAGGTGGTGCTTTATTGACAGTCCACTTATTGAGTCACCAGGCGGCAGACAAGTTTGCAGAGACGTATGGTCGGTCCGGCCATTGTCCGGCGCCTTTCTTTAACCAGCATGCAGATCAAAAGATCCTGATAGCGTCGAGTCCTGCTGTCGAAAATAAAATCAAGGCTTGGGATTTACCGGATTACCGGCTTAGCAGTACGTGGGAGGATTTCACCGTTAGCGGGCAGTGTATTAAACGGCTGAAACAGGGCAAGCTTGATGGCGAGGAAGTACAAATTCACGAGTCTTTTTTCAGCAATTGTCGTTTTATACTGGTGAATGAGCTGGAACACTCTCCTCATTAATCTGCGCGTGATTGCTTTTGCATGGGAAGAGTGTTCTCTTCCCATGTCCGTTATTGCTGTCAGGCGACGTCATTTTCCAGCATTTTAGTCTGCCCGATCTTGATCTTGCGAGGCTTCATGGCTTCCGGAATTTCCCGCACGAGATCAATGTGCAATAAACCGTTCTCCAGGTTGGCGCCGGTTATTCTGACATGGTCGGCCAGCTGGAAGCGGCGCTCAAAATTACGCTCGGCGATGCCTTGGTAAAGATATTTGTTCTCAGGCTTTTCACTTTCTTTCTTGCCTTTGATCAGCAGGACATTTTCCCGGCTTTCGATATCCAGTTCATCGTCTGTGAACCCGGCGACCGCCATGGTAATACGGTAGTCATTCTCGCCCAGTAGTTCGATATTATAGGGTGGGTAACCGTTCTGGTTTCCGGATGTATTCAGGTTTTCCAGCAAGCTGGCAATACGGTCGAAACCAATGGCGGAGCGGTACAAGGGGGACAGGTCAAAATCCAGAGTACGCATGGCGATATCCTCAGAATGAGCAATATTAGGCAACTGTCGCCTTCCTTTCAGGACAGGCTGTTAACAGCAGTTCTCTCTTGAGCAACCGCTGTTACTCTATATGAGGGCACTCCAACCGCTTTCAAGTCGGGAGGATAAAAAATATCACTTTTCTCGAGTGTCGCTGTGAAGCACGAGTTCCATATCCATCATATGATCACCATCAAAAATATAGCGGCCAGTAAATGACTGGTTTGAGAGCATCACGGGTATCCAGTACTGGTCGTCTTCCCACATTTCGCCGTAGGGGATGGCATCCAGATCGACCCATAAGGGTTCGGCTTCTTCGGTTTCCGTGACAACGCCATCATAGTCAGTTGCTGTGAAAACATGCACGTGTATGGAATAACCATCAATGAACTGAAAGCAGTTATCGCCATGGTAGCGGATGTTCTTGGGTGTGATACACAGTTCTTCCTGCACTTCCCGAATCGCACAGGCTTCAATGGTTTCTCCCGTTTCCTGCTTGCCACCTGGGCCATTGATCTTGCCGGCACCCAGGCCCCGCTTTTTTCGAATCAGCAGGATCCGCCCTTCCTGAATGACAAACAGCAGGGTAGCAGGATCGGCTGCCTGCCAATTCTGCCAGTCGATATCACAGATCTTGTGGGGAGTGGTGGTTTCCATAGAGCCTTGCCCGCCAGTTAAAAGTCGCCACTATAGCGGGCAAAGTCAGAGAATCATAATGGGTGGGAGCGGCTTCTTTCCGGGTATGGGTGCAGCTCGGCCAGACTGATGGATTGTCCGTTGGCAGTGACTTGTCGGGCATGGTGTCGTTTGAGCTGGCGAGGTTCCCTGACGCCGCAGGCATTGGCAATCAACTCCACATCACTCACCAGGTTGTTGTGGTAATGGGCGACGCGGGTGGCTTTGTCTTCGGGAACCAGGCCGCGCTGCAGTTTTGGGTCATGGGTGGTAATACCGGTCGGACAGCTATTGCTGTTGCACTGCATGGCCTGTATGCATCCCAGCGCCATCATGAAACCGCGGGCTGATACCACGAAATCCGCGCCCATGCACAACGCCCAGGCGATATCCGACGGGTTGATCAGCTTGCCAGAGGCGATAATCCTTATGCGCTCCCGCAAACCGTGTTGTATAAGGGTGTTGGTCACTTCAGGGAGGCTTTCTCGTAGTGGTAAGCCAACATCATCCATCAGGGCCATGGGAGCTGCACCGCTCCCGCCATCGGCACTGTCGATGGTCATGAAGTCAGGCGCTGATTCAATGCCGCGTTGGTGAATAGCCTTGCATAATGTATTAAGCCACTGGGTATCGCCTAACACAAACTTGATACCGACGGGTTTGCCGGTAACGGAACGGACATGATGAATCATATCCAGTAATTCTGTACATGAATGAACTTCCGGATGGCGGTTGGGGCTGATGGAGTCCTGACCGACAGGAATCAGTCGGATCGCAGCAATCTCTTCTGAGACCTTGTTTCCCGGAAGAATGCCACCCTTTCCCGGTTTGGCGCCCTGACTGAGTTTAATTTCAAACATTCTGACCCGGGCGTGTGACGCAATCTCGCTTAATCGTTCATCATCCAGTTTACCTTGTTCATCACGGACACCATACTTGGCTGTGCCGATTTGAAAGACCAGATCACAGTTACCTTCTAGATGATAGGGGGATAGTCCGCCCTCACCGGTATTTAACCAGCAATGGGACTGTTTTGCGCCGAGCGATAAGGCGGTCACCGCCGGAGCAGATAGTGCGCCAAAACTCATGCCAGAAATATTGAACAGGGATTTTGGGCGGTAGGGCTTTCGGCAGTTTGGGCCGATCAGCACGACAGACGCTTCGTGAGCCTCCTGTGTCAGGGGCGGAAAAGGGTTGTTCAGGAACATAACGCTGCCGGGTTCCCGTATGGCTTTAGTGGAGCCAAAGGCAACGGTTCGGTCGATATTTTTGGCCGCGCGATAAACCCAGGCGCGTTGAGCACGATTAAAGGGCATTTCCTCCCGGTCACCCGCAAAGAAATATTGTCGGAAGAATTCACCCAGATGTTCAAACAGGTAACGGAAACGACCCAGCACTGGGTAGTTTCTTCGAATCGTATGCTCTGTCTGGTTCTTGTCTATGAAATAAGCAATGGCAATGGCAACGATTCCTGCTCCCAACGCCAGAATGAGCAGCGAAGCAATGACCTGCAATACGGTTGATAACGCAGAGGCATACTCATGATTCAGCAATTCCATGCTTTTCAGCTCCACTATCCTGTGAATGATTATGAGAAAAGTATAGAAGTATTGAACGCGTTTGGTTGTGGCTCCATATCGGTAAGACGTCAGCCAGACTGAACTGGCTGACCTTTGAGGAATTAGAGGGTGCTAATGGGTTCTATCGTGATGCTGTTTTCATCCAGTTCCGTATTGATAACGATGTCATAACCCTCAAGCCTAATGGAAACCGAACGCATTTCAGCGATGATCTCTGCGGTATTTGCCAGTGATTTGAAACTGACGGGTTTGTTAACCTGCAAGTCACCGGTTTTATACTTTTCTTTTATTAATTGCATCGACTGAATGTAGATATCAACAAACATCTCGAAACTATGCTGAAAGCTTCCTCCCGCTTCATAGAGGTTCACAAATACAGCCGGTAAATAGGTCGGCGTCTTGGTTGGATTGCCGATTAGCTTATCGGTGTAAATTTGCCTGAGAGCCTGTTTTTTTTCCATACTGAGCCGGTTATAGGCCTGATGGAAATCATCGGCTTGTTCGGGGGTTTGAATGCGCATTAAGGCCGCCAGACCGCCGTAAGCCAGAAGGTCATCCATGGGAATATTGTCTAATGCCAGGACTTTGGCACGGTACGAGAGGTAATTCTTGAGCAGTTCCCGTGCCGCGACTGCTCGCGTTTGCCACTTTGACGGGTTGAAAAGTGCATTGGTTAACAGGTGCCATTGTGTGATAGCAAATTGTGCTTCTGTTTGATTCAGGTAGTAGCTTCCTTCCGGGATCGCAGGGTTGACCCAGAAACCACTGACATCAATCAGCCAGGTCATGAACCAGAAATTAAACGTGTCTCGTGATAAAGCCTGATTGTTTTGAGGCCTGTTTACCTCATCAAGCAGGCGGTAATACATGGCTCTACTGCCTTCGGCATAGAGCATGTGACGGAAATGGCTATCCGGTAAGAAAGCTGCTCTGAGGAGTGTTTCCTGGTCGGGCGACACAGTATCCAGTAACGGATAAATAGAAGGCTTATGCGTCGCGGTGGCCCAGAGGAATTCCATGCCATCCTGTGGCAGTTTCCCACGCCCTTCACTGTCCCATACTTGCTGTGCCCGTTCGCGGGCCTGGGTAGTTCGAGCGACGGCATTAACGATGGTCACGGATCTCAAGGCTGCATAGCGCTCTTCAGGCAGCGCCTTGGCGCTGAACCAACGTGACAGGACACTAAACTCATGACGCCCCAGTACAGGCGAGTCGTAATTCGTATCCCGTTGTGGCTTGGTAAAGTACTGGTAGCTGGCCTCGCTACCATCCCGTAGCAATGCCAGGTTATGCAGACGATTGAGCAGGCGAATGACTTCTTTTTCCAGAGGGTACGAGCTAATCCCGGGGACATTGTCAGGTGAACGATTCTCCGTCTTTTCCAGCCAGAGTATTTGACTGAACTCTTGGGAGCTGAGTTCCAGCATTGTCCCAAAGTGTTGTTCAATATAGTCCTGAAGCGCTTGTTCCTGTAAGGGCGTGGTATGACCTAATGACATGAACAGGAAGCCTATCAGGCAAGTAAAAATAACGGACCATCTGCGTTCTGTTTGCATAGGGAGTCGCTGCTCTGGTTTTTGGCCTCTTCATGAGGCGCAGGTGGATCAATCACGCAACCACCCTGACGAGATATGTATTTATCTATGGAGGCTATCCCTTAAGCGCTGTCAGGGGATGCGTCGGGGCGGAAGTAAGGTATAGACGTTGATAACTCTCTGTTCCAGCTGCTACGGAAGCGGCTGGTCAAGAAAGGAATGAACGGTAGGAAATGAACGGTGAAATTGCTGGTTTTGGTTCCAGTCATGGCTGAGACCAATAATCTGTGTGATGCCCGCACGTATGGCGGCAGTAAAACCGGCATCGGTGTCTTCAAAGACGAGCGCCTCAGCAGGGGAGAGGTGCATCTGCTTACAGGCCATCCGGTAGCTGTCCGGGGCGGGCTTGGGGTTGAGAATATCATCACCGCAGACCAGTGTCTGAAAGCAATCCATCAGGTGAAAACGCTTTAACACGGTTTCTACGATAATGCGTGATTCACTGGTCACCAGGGCAAGAGGATGTCCGTGTTCGTGCAGACGATGCACAAAATCTTCCGCGCCGGTTGTCATGGCCACCCGGGTATGCAGCAGTGTCTGGTAATGACCATGGAAGTATTCGGCAAGAATACCCTGGCGAGCCGGAATGCCTGCGCGCACCATCAGCTGCTCTTCTACTGTGCGCCATGGATGCCCCAATAGCTCGGCATACCAACGCTCCCGCCAGGTACCGCCGGCATGTTCAACCGCATAACCCAGCGCTTCGGCTTTCAGGGGTTCACTGTTGACCAAGGTGCCGTCAAAATCAAACAGGACGGCTGAGAAGTCCTTTTCTATATACCGCATTGTCCGTCTTGTGTCCGGTGCGGCCTGAAACCACCTGAAAGTCTGCGCTGTCAGGTGGTTGACCGCTGATTAATCACTGATACAGGTGCATGTAGACCTGTTCATCTTCCTGGCCGTCGGGAGTTTTGACTGAAATATTCAGCGTATGGCCGGAATTGATATTCAATCGGGCGATACCATCACGGGTGGTTTCACCCTCCGCAATCGTCAGGCCGTTTTCGCTCCTGACGATGATATGGGCCTTATGGATCTTCCGCCCCTGATAGGCCACGGAGACGATAAGTTGATCGAAGGTACTGGCAGGCTTAACGACCAGTTCATCAGCGATGGCACTGCTGGCGAGAACAGTCATCAGCAGCATGGATACAACGTGGCGCATTGACCAACCTCCCTGTACAGCAATGCGTTTACTACCAGTTTAGGCGCTGGTGCAGGGAGGTTTTTCGTTGGTGAGCTAAAGAGTTACCGGGGAATGTGGAAAGGAAGCTGAATGAGTGCCAGATCGTCGAAAAAACGACGATCTGGGGCTGGCCACCATCAATAAAGTGAGGGTTCGCCGGGCGGGCGCGTCTTGAAGCGCCGATGCTGCCACAGGTATTGCTCAGGATGCTGCCGGATACGCTCTTCAATCAGCTGGTTGATACGGATGGTATCGGCCACATTGTCCTCGCTGGGGAAGTTCTCCAGTGGCTGGGAGAAGCGCAGTACGTACTGGTTGTTTTCATCCAGGTAATAGCTGGCCATGATCACCCGGGCATTGCTCAGGCGGGCAAAGTCCGAAACGCTGGGGATTGTCGCGGCAGTCTGTCCGAAAAAGGGCACAAACAGGCTGCGCTTCTTGCCCATGTCCTGATCCGGCAGGATGATGCCCATTTCGCCCTTGCTCATGAAGTGCAGGAGATCCTTGACCTGTTTCCTGGGGATATAGCGCCCCTTGTAGGGGTAGCTCTGCCGGCGGACGTTGCTGATGTATTCATAGAGTGGATTATCATGCACCCGGTACATCAGGTTGAATGGCAGGTATTCTGCGGCAATCCGGCAGACCATCTCGACACAGCTCATATGCATGCAGCAGAACAGGATGCCCTGTCCCTTGTCGATATGACGGCGGATATTCTCCAGGCCTTCCACCCGGCTGATCCGGCGAATCCGGCGGCTGCCGGCAAACCAGGCAACGCCCGGTTCCAGCAGGGCAACACCGATGGCTTCGAAGTTATGCACCAGCAGGGTTTCCCTTTCCGCTTCCGAGAGTTCCGGGAAACAGAGTTCAAGGTTCCGCCGGGTCACCTTGACCCGGCTGCCGCCAATTTTCAGGAGCAGGCGGCCGATTTTTCGGCCGATT
Organism: Kistimonas scapharcae; assembly: GCF_039540975.1. Lineage (NCBI taxonomy): Bacteria > Pseudomonadati > Pseudomonadota > Gammaproteobacteria > Oceanospirillales > Endozoicomonadaceae > Kistimonas > Kistimonas scapharcae. The sequence goes on along the minus strand of NZ_BAABFL010000348.1, from coordinate 310 downwards.
TTTACAATCCAGGCCATGGGGAGGCGGCCGATCAGCCACAGGGTGCTGATCAACAGCCAGAGCCCCCAGTAACGGGGATGCAGGAACGCGCCCTGGAATCGGTAAGCTTTGGTGTACATCCGCTCTTCGTAGGGGATGTCGTCAGGAATGGTGGGGTTCAATGTTCGCCTCAAAGAGCATCATGACATTCTGGGGCGCGAGTATACCGTAATGTCGTGACGGCTTCCTTCCTTAACTCCCGCTTAACGATCTGAAGAAGTAAGGCTAAATTGAATGAAGAGAGCGTCCCCTGTGCTCTTCAGGCAAAATA
>NZ_BAABFL010000347.1:0-7611 GCF_039540975.1 Kistimonas scapharcae | reverse complement strand
GGAGAAATATCGGCCATGAAAGGGTTAATCGGGAGGTCAAATCCAATCGGTGGAAAGTGGACATTTTAAATCGGTGCTGACAATACCACGGAATCATCACCCGTAACCGGTGAAGAGGTGGTGCTATGGAGCAACAAACCACAAACCTACAAGGTTCCCCTCACCGCTCAATCAGAGCCCGACCTGATTGTTAAACGGCCAAAAGCGTATGTTATACCGGTTCAATGGCAGACGGTGATCAAACGCCTTAAGGCCCATGGCGTCAAGATGACCACCTTCAAACAACCCACCACGCTGGATGTGGTTGTGTACCGCATGAAAGATATTCGATTGGGGTCAGGCTTTGAACCCGATCGTGTTGGTGGCGCCAAGCTACCAGGGTACGAAGGGAGGTTGTTGATCAAAGGAACACCGGTGCCGGAAATGCGCCGGGTTACCTACCCTGCGGGCTCTGTTGAAGTGCCTACCGATCAGCGATTGGGTACGCTGGCCATGAATTTGCTGGAACCCCGCAGCCCGGATTCCTTTCTGCAGTGGGGCTTCTTCAACAGCATGATGACCATCGGTGAAGAGCCGGAAATCTATGTCATGGAACCCATGGCGCGGGCCATGTTGGCACAAGATCCGAAGCTGGCTGCCGCCTTCAAGGCCAAGCTGAAATCAGACAAGGCCTTTGCTAATGATCCCCATGCCCGCCTGATGTGGTTTTTTGAGCATACCCCCTACATCGACAAGAACCGTTATCTCTACCCGGTCGGCGTGATACCGGCCAAATCGACCAGCTAAAGCCACCCCGACAGGAAAGCTATGACAGGAATGGCAGTGGATTTTTCGAGATGGCAACGGCAAAGATGTAGCCAAAAACAACGATGGCGGACAGCGCCATAACGGCCTTCACTTTCGCTGGACGCCCCGGCCGGATCGCCATGGCGCCCAGCATGATGTAGACGACTACCGCCACCAGCTTGGCCTGAAGCCAGGGAAAGCTCCAGGCCGACAGCAGGGATGCCAGCCATAGACCGCAGATCAGCAAAAAGGTATCAATGACATGGGGAGCAATTTTCACCCAGCGCTGCTGGAGCCGCGGAGAGCCCATTACCGACCAGCAGGCCCGCACACAGAACAGACTGACACTCAATAGCGCCAGGGTCATATGCAGATGCTTCACGACCATGTACATACAATCACTCCCAAAATAATGGATAAAACGCGGATAACGATAGCGCCCTTCTCACATAGGGCAGAGGTTAAACTTTTTTCTGAAAGGCATAATGCCCTGACCATGACACTGCGGCAAATCCCTAGTCACGCTTATTTTCCCGATACCATCATCATGCCACCCCTCACTGCGGCTGGTCAGGACACGAAAGTGACAACTGACTCATGGCTTTCCAGTATGACTAACCACAGTCGTTTTTCGTTTTGTCAATATTGATCAACATCGACCTTTGATGGAATATACCGCGCCACAACACCATATATAGTGCTCCGCACCCTTCAAAAGCACACTTTAAGGGATCGCTCGGATACACGTCGCCCTGTTCAACCTGACTCCCGGAGATGGATCGCATGACTGACATCATCAAGCGCGATGGCTCACGCAAGCCTTTTGACGCGCCACGTATTGCCAAGGCCGTGGCTAGCGCCCTGAATGATGTCCATCTCAAAGACGATGCCTTCGCAGAGCAAGTTGCCCGTGAGATCGAACAGAGTGTGGCCGGCTGTGATGTCGTCGATATCTACGACATCCAGAACCAGGTGGAAGACCTGCTGATGCGCAGCCAGTACTCCAACGCCGCGCGCAAATACATTGAGTACCGCAAGAGTCGGGATATTGAACGTGAATCCCGCAATGCCCTGAGCCGCGATATCCTGAGCATCATCAACCAGGATAACGAAGAGCTGCTCAACGAAAACGCCAACAAAGACAGCAAGATCATCCCCACCCAGCGTGATCTGCTGGCCGGTGTTGTCGCCAAGCATTACGCCAAGCAGCATATTCTGCCGGCACACATCAGTACCGCTCACGACCGTGGCGAGATCCATTACCACGACCTGGATTATGCGCCCTTCTTCCCCATGTTCAACTGCATGCTGATCGATATTGAAGGCATGATGACCAACGGGTTCCGCATGGGGAATGCGGAAATTGAAACACCCAGGTCCATCACCACGGCGGCGGCGATTACTGCCCAGATCATTGCCCAGGTTTCCAGCCATATCTACGGCGGCACCAGCATCAACGAGATTGACCGGATTCACGCACCTTACGTTCGCAAGACCTTTGACAAGCATCTTACCCAGGGCATGCGCTGGATTGGTGACGAAGACAAAGCCCGCGAATACGCGATGGAAATGACCGAGAAAGATTGCTACGACGCCTACCAGGCGTTGGAATACGAGGTCAACACCCTGCATACCGCAAATGGACAGACGCCGTTTGTTACCTTTGGCTTCGGTCTGGGCACCAGCTGGGAAGAGCGCCTGGTACAGAAATCAATCCTGAAAAACCGGATCCGTGGCCTGGGCCGTAACAAGAAGACTCCGGTCTTCCCCAAACTGGTCTTTGGTATCAAGAAAGGTGTGAACTTCAGCCCTGAAGACCCGAACTACGACATCAAGCAACTGGCCCTGGAATGTGCCAGCAAGCGGATGTATCCCGATATTCTGAATTACGACAAGCTGGTCGAAGTGACCGGCAGCTTCAAGACCCCGATGGGTTGTCGTTCGTTCCTGAATACTTACGAAGAAAACGGCAAGCTGGTACACGACGGCCGCAATAACCTGGGCGTGGTTTCGCTGAACCTGCCGCGCATTGCCATTGAAAGTGCCAAAGCAGAGCAGGATAAAGACGCCCGGGAAGCCGCATTTTTCAAACTGCTGGACCAGCGTCTGGAGTTGGCCCGTGAAGCCCTGATGACCCGCATCCAGCGCCTCGACAAGGTACGCGCCAGCGTCGCGCCGATTCTCTACGTAGAAGGCGCCTGCGGTGTTCGCCTGAAGCCGGAAGATAGGGTCAGCGAGATCTTCAAAAATGGTCGTGCGTCCATCTCCCTGGGCTACATCGGCATTCACGAAACCATCAATGCCCTCTATGGCCAGGGCGACATCTACGATTCCGCTGAATTGCGTCAGAAAGGTCTGGCGATTGTTGAACACTTGCGTAATACCGTGAATCACTGGAAAGCTGAAACCGGCTATGGTTTCAGCCTCTACTCCACGCCCAGCGAAAGCCTGTGCGACCGCTTCTGCCGCCTGGATGAGAAAGCGTTTGGTGTGATTGAAGGTGTCACCGACAAAGGGTACTACACCAACTCCTTCCACCTGGACGTCCAGAAAAAAGTCACCCCTTACGACAAGGTGGATTTTGAGCAGGATTACCCGCAGTACGCGTCCGGCGGCTTCATCTGTTATGGCGAATATCCGAATATGACCCATAACCTTAAGGCGCTGGAAAACGTCTGGGACTACACCTACGACAAGGTTCCCTACTACGGCACCAATACCCCGAATGACTCCTGCTATGTCTGCAGTTACGAAGGGGAATTTAACGCCACCAGCCGTGGGTTTGAATGCCCACAGTGCAAGAACCGCAACTCTGACAAGATGTCAGTGACCCGCCGTGTCTGTGGTTACCTGGGTCAGCCTAACAGCCGTCCCTTTATCCGCGGCAAGCAGGAAGAAGTGGTTCGTCGCGTCAAACACCTCTAACCTGTCCTAACCTGAAGTCGGCCATTATCGGATAATGGCCGACTGTTACCGTCCGAGTCGCCATGAACTATCTCCAGTATTACCCGGTCGATGTCGTTAATGGTGTTGGCACCCGCTGTACGCTGTTTGTCAGTGGTTGCGAGCATTTCTGCAAAGGCTGCCACAATGCCAGTTCCTGGGATGCGGCTGGCGGTCAGCCTTTTACGGCAGAAATGGAAGACCAGATTATCAAAGATCTCGGTGACACCCGCATTCACCGTGACGGACTTTCCCTGTCCGGCGGTGATCCGTTGTTTCCCGATAATATTGACGGAATTCTGAAACTCGTTAAGCGGGTCAAAGCAGAATACCCCGACAAGGATATCTGGCTCTGGACCGGTTACACACTGGAGACAATGACCGATCGTCAACGTGAACTCATGGATTATGTCGATGTTCTGATTGACGGAAAATTCGAGCTGGATAACCGAGACCTCTCACTGGCTTGGCGTGGCAGCAGTAACCAACGCGTCATTCACCTCAAGTAGGGAATAGCGTTCAATGATTTTCAAATCAAAGATCAATAACTCGCTTTGAAATAGGCGGAGGCCTTCCGTCAAATAAGACTGCCCCTTTCCCTCTGGCTTTACAGTAAGAAGGCATTGTATTTTGCGTAAGTACCTTTTTACCGTTGTCCCAAATACGTGTACTACTCTCACAATTGGATCTTGGCTGTTCAATACATTGCCATTCACGCCCTGGCGCTGCAGCCCATACTGAATTCTCTGACGCGCCAGGCTCTGAGCAACAGATATGGTGAGAAGACCAGTCATCGGCCCGGCCACAGTTTGCTTTTCTATAGCCTAAGGCACTGGGTAAGAGTTGATAAGCAGAGTAAGGTCTGCTTTCGTGGCTGGATTGCGTCCCATAGTTTGTAGTGTACGTCGGCTTATCATAGTCCGATAGATATCCATAGTAAGAAGGAAAGTCCGACTCTTCATAACTGAAATGATAATCATAATAAGCAGGAGCAGGTGGGGCTTCATAATGTATGGTCGGCCAATCGTAGGATGGAAGGCTCGGTTTTTCATAGCTGGGTGGGGGGTTGTAATAGGAGGTACTGGTTGCCTCTTCATAGCTCGGTGGTGGATCGTAATAGGAGGTACTGATTGCCTCTTCATAGCTCGGTGGTGGACCGTAATAGGAGGTGCTGACGGCTTCTGCATAGCTCGGCGGAGAATCGTAATAGGAAGTGCTGATAGCTTCCTCATAACTCGGAGGCAAATCAGAATAACGGGACGCTGTTGGATCAACGGCACACGCTTTATCAATAACGGCAAAGCCCATGACTACCACCAAACCAATGTTTACTACCAATACAGCAACATTCATTCACAACCCTCTAACAAATGCAATTTATATCAAGTAGCGGTTAGCCTATCCTCCATTAACTCGCTCTCCCGGCACCCCGTCAATGGGTTACGGTCTGTCATCAGACAGCCCAAGTGTAGAAACACCAGTGAGATTTATGGATTACACTATAGGGCATAAATGACGGCATTACCGACAATGCATTCGCTGACCTATGGCCTTCATCGCTATAGCAGTAAGATAACGTAGGAATTCCTTGCCCAGCCTTACCCCAAAGGTATCCATATTTTCTACCATACAACCCAAAGGACGTTTACATAAGTCAATAAGGCTCTAGAACCGATCCCCCTCAGATCCCTATTTCGGTCAATGACCATCGGCATGGAAACAACCCGATTTAGCTAAAAACGTTCGTCAATCAAAAAAATCAGAACCACCTGCTCTGCAGGTGGTTCTGATTCGCTGTGTCTGCTGACTGATCGCTATGATCGTTTCGTCTTCATAATCGTTCTGATACAGGACATCCAACCCCAGAATCCGTAGATAACGTGCGAACCTGCCAAGGTGAACATCAGCAATAAAACGGGGATGGCGTAATGGCGCAGGCCGCAAGCGATTCACCAACTGGATATCCAGACGTTCAAATACCGGATAAGTACCCAGACCTAAGTTTTCTCAGCGCCTCAGCTCACGTACTGCGGGCTGTAGCTGATAAAATATGAGATTATTTTTGACTGGGTACTTAGACAGATACCCGCTCTCCACCACGTAGTGGATGGCTAAAGCTTACCGGCTGTCCATTCACAAGAATGAGATCGACTTCCGTATGTGGTACCTGCTGCACCTCAATCAGACCTTTAACAGCAGGCTGCCCGATAAACCTTACCGGAAAGTCATACTGCCGGCAGTGTCTGGGCAAAAAATCATTCAGTTCCGCGTAAAAACGAAATATTGCCTCATGCAGAATAAATGCATGCCTGTTCACATCAACAACCTGTTTAACCGGTTGGACAGCGACAGTTATACTCCTGTTATCTCTTTCAGCAAACCAGAGCCAATAGCCAGTACCCGCCGCCTACATCGCCCGAACCGTGAGTGTCACCGTATCCTGATAAACGCCCGGAGTCAGCCCTCCAGCTGTCGTACCTGTCATGACAATACTGACTTCCGCCATCTCACCGACTGCACAATCCAGTTTCAGACTGGCTGCCAGAGACTGTAAATCACCACTGTCAGACGTTAGCTGATTCGTTATTTCCTGCGAGCCACCAGACCCGGCCTTCCAGAAGATGCGATACCCTCCCCCCGTACCCTGGGCATTTTCCAGCCGCCCTCGATATTTTGAGCGTGCTTCCAGCGCATAAGTGCCTGTGCTGCTGTAAACACAGACATTGGGATTCGAAGCCGCCCACTCACTGCCGGTATCGCTCAACACCAGATCTTCCAGGTTCTTGATCTGTACCTGATCACCATTCCTGAGCCTGACTGGAATATCAATCGTTTCAGCCTGCCCTGCAACAGTCACCCGCAACAGGCTTTCATAATGACCAGCTGCCAAGACTCCCAGATTTTTAAAGTTCAGGTGAAGTCTTGTATCGTGCACGGCTGCATGACAGCCTGAGTTAAAAGAAATTGAATAGGCCGCCTGTTTAACAACCGGGTCAACCTCTGCACCATCTTTGGGCTGCAGTTTCAGTGTGTAATCCTGACCATTGGCACTACCTCCAATCGGCAACACCGTAAATTCACTACTGATATTCGGGATATCAGTGAAAGCCATGGATACAGTTGCTTTATCGCTTGAACAGAGACTGATCGTAGAATCGGTATAATCCACCTTATCTCCGGCAGAAAGGTCACTGATCTGGATATTAATGAGCTGCGCTGAGCTATTCCCAAGCTGGATTACCGCACTACTGGTTGATGAAAAAGACACCCCTATTAATGCATATAGCACACGTCTTGTTATCATATCCCTCTGCATCCTTTCTGAATAATCCACTTCAGCAGTTGTTGTCAGCGACAGGCGAAGCCATCACCCGCTCTTCCAGAGCCTGTAACACTCCCTATGATAATCAACGAGCTATTACGCCAGTTCAACTATCTTTACTGAGTTTCACGAGCCCAACCACACACATTCCAATATGCGATTTCCATGCCTATATCATCTGGCAGTGCCATTCTTTTTTATTCGATTTGACAGCATCCTGCGCACTCAGGTTATCGATAAAATAATGACACCATCAAAACGAGCAACGATTCAGAGAGACCAGTTTACCAATCAATAATATTGCATCGTCATAGCTGAGATTGGATTCATAAATCGTGTTATCCAAAAGTACACGATAGTAATAACCGTCCTGCTTCAACAGCCTGCAATGGGGCAGCACTGCCGATCCATAACCCGGCGAATAAGCAGGAGACGTCCAGCCACTTCCTGCAGCATGGCCTGCCGCCTTGATCTTTATTGAAGTGGTTATAGTTTTCCGGACACACAAACAAGGGTAATCTTGAAACCCTATTAAGGTGTGTGAGCATGTCGGAAAAGAA
>NZ_BAABFL010000346.1:0-7510 GCF_039540975.1 Kistimonas scapharcae | reverse complement strand
GGACTCGCGCCCATGGGCGCAATAAAAGCCCTTTGAGGGCGTCATCTAATAAGCCTCCGGCTTTGCCGGAGGTCATTTAACTAATAGCTTTCGAACCATCATAGCCGCTAATGGGATCCCACATAATTGAGAGTGGCCAGAACAACAGGTTAACGATTCCCAATGCTGGCTCTCTGGCATAAAAGGACCCTCCACCCGGTAAAAGACCAAGGATTGCCCCTGTCGTCGGATCTTTTTCCTCAATCAACGTGCCATCATGACGCCACTGATTGTATTCTCGCTGCTGTATGGAGTTCAGGCCAGAAGCGCAGCCAGTAACGATAACAACAGACACCAGTAATCCCGCTCGTAATATTTTTATCATTCATCTCATCCTTATAGTTTGTTTACAAGCGTGGCTATTCTGTCAGAACCCTTATTAATAACCAATAGTATTACTGACCCGTTAAGAGCATTTCAGTTGAGCAGCAATATCACCCTGTAAATGATCATGTGTAAGTACCCAGCCATAAATAATCTCTTATTTTCTCGTCTACAGCCCGCAGAGCGTGGACAGATGTGCTTAGAAAACTTAGGTCCGGGTCCTTATGAGTTTTTATGTCTGCCAGCGCTTGGCTGATACCTGATATATCAAAATACGACACTGGGTTTGATTTGCGCCGGCCAATACCATCTGATAGCAATAAGAGATGGAAACACCGTGTCCGGGCAGTACAGGACAACCCGCTAACCCGTACTCTCAGGAGCGTGATACATGCCTGAAAATACCGCGAAAGATGTGAATTACAGTGATTCTCCCGACAGGGTGACGCGTACACTGGTGCTGAACAGTGGCAATCCTGAAAGTAAACGACAAGAGTTATTAGATTATTTCCAACAGACATTTGACCAATACGAAACACTGTTTGAAACACTGGCCTGTGAAGAGGCCTGGTACGAAAAAGCGATTCCTCTTCGTCACCCCCTGATTTTCTATTTTGGCCACACCGCGGCTTTTTTTATTAACAAGCTGGTGACCGCCAAACTCATCGTGGAACGTGTTGACCCTGATATTGAAGCCATTGTCGCAATTGGGGTTGATGAAATGTCCTGGGATGACCTGGACGACAGTCATTACCAATGGCCTTCCGTTGATGCGATGAAGGATTACCGGCGTAAGGTGCGGGCGCTGGTCTCTGATTTTATTGAAACCATGCCGTTGGATATCCCGATTACCTGGGAAAGTCAGGCCTGGATCATCATGATGGGGATTGAGCATGAGCGGATACACCTGGAAACCTCTTCCGTATTAATCCGCCAGTTGCCTCTGTCGTATGTGAAGGTACATCCCTACTGGGAACCCTGTCGTGAAACGGGAGATGCTCCGGAAAACCGGTTGGTGGCTATTCCGGGACGCCACATGCGATTGGGTAAGGCATACGATGATGCACTCTATGGCTGGGATAATGAATACGGCTGCTATGAGGTTGAGGTGCCTGCATTCAGCGCCAGTGAGTACCTGGTCAGTAATGCCGAATACAAACAGTTCATGGATGCCGGTGGTTACGATAATGAACGCTGGTGGACGGATGAAGGCTGGGCCTGGGCGACATTCAGTGAAACACGCCATCCTGAGTTCTGGGTACTGGAAGGTGGCAGCTATCGTTATCGAACCATGCTTGAAGAAATTGCCATGCCCTGGAACTGGCCAGTAGACGTCAATTGTCATGAGGCACAGGCCTTTTGCCAATGGAAGTCCGAAGTGACAGGCCGTCAGATTCAGCTGCCCAGTGAAGCGGAGTGGTATTGTCTCCGGGAAGCCATTGATACCGACCAGCCGAGGTGGGACAAGGCGCCAGGCAATATCAATCTGGAATACTGGGCATCCGCCTGTCCTGTGGATGAATTCCGCACTGGTGAATTGTGTGATGTCATCGGGAATGTCTGGCAATGGACGACAACGCCCATCGATGGCTTTGATGGTTTCCGTGTGCACCCCTGTTACGATGATTTCTCCACTCCGACGTTTGATGGCCGGCACAACCTGATTAAAGGCGGCTGCTGGATTTCCACCGGAAACTATGCAATCCGAGACTCCCGCTATGCATTCCGTCGGCATTTCTTCCAGCATGCAGGCTTTCGTTACGTGGAGTCGACAGCAGTAGAAAACACATCAGCCAATCCTTATGAGACGGATGCCCTGGTCGCCCAGTATCTGGCTTTTCATTACGGCGAGACCTTTTTTGATGTCCCAAACTATCCTGTAGCCTGTGCACAAATCTGTCGTGACGTGAGTCAGGAAAGCCCCCGAACCCGTGCCCTTGATCTTGGGTGTTCCGTCGGTCGTACCAGCTTTGAGCTGGCCCGTTGGTTCCAGCATGTGGACGGCATTGATTTCTCCGCGCGGTTCATCTCGGCTGCGGCTGAATTACAGCAGCGAGGAAAAATCCGCTATTTCGTACCGACGGAAGGGGAGCTGGGGGATTATTGTGTGGCTGATCTGGCGGAACTTGGCCTGGATGACATTGACGTCAATCGTATCCGGTTTACTCAAGGGGATGCCTGTAACCTCAAACCAATATACGACAATTATGATCTGGTGTTCGCCGGCAACCTGATTGACCGGTTGAATCATCCGGCGCAGTTCCTTGGCATGATCCATGAGCGTATTCGACCGGGTGGTCTGCTGGTGCTGACATCGCCGTATACCTGGCTGGAAGACTATACGCCCAGGGACAAATGGCTGGGAGGTATCCGGGAAAATGGTGAGGTACTGGATACCTATACCGGCCTTCACCGTTTACTGGGCACTCATTTCGAGGAAGTTCAACCGCCGGCAGATGTGCCGTTTGTCATTCGGGAAACAGCCAGGAAATTCCAGCATACGCTGGCGCAGTGCACGGTCTGGCGCAGGAAGGTTTGAGGGAAAACGCATTTCTACATAATTAATAGGGAGATTCAAAATCGGCCCTTGTTTTCACCTGGTATTCAAGGGCCTTTCCTGTAAAAGTGTTTTGACAGTTATTCTGATCCGTTCGTTATAAAATCCTGCACCATCTAGCCTGCTTTTCAGCCAGACTCTCTACCACCCTGTCGGCTTTCTGACCACAGTGGCCTGTCGTACCACGAATTATTGTTGAGTTGTTTTTTTATGCAGCGTATCGCTTACATTGCTTTTGCCGCCCTTGGGCTGATCTGGGGGAGTAATTTCCTGTTTATGAAATGGGCGGCGGAATGGGTGACGCCCTCTCAAATCGTCTTTCTACGAATATTCTTCGGGTTTCTCCCATTGCTGGCCTATGCCCTGTACCGCCGGGAACTACGCTGGTCGCACTGGCGTTACTGGCACCATTTTCTGGTGATGTCGTTATTGGCCACTGTGCTTTATTACTATGCCTTCGCCAGGGGAACCACGCTGCTGTTGTCCAGTGTGGCGGGTATGCTCAGTGGTTCCATTCCTCTCTTCTCCTTTGTTATGACGCTGCTTTTTCTTCGGGATGAAACGGTGAGTGTCCAGAAAGGGATTGGCGTGGCACTGGGTTTTGCGGGTGTCTTGCTGATTGCACGTCCCTGGGTAGGAGGGATTGATGGGGTAAACGTTGAAGGAGCCGTGTGCATGGTGCTTGGTTCACTGAGCCTGGGTGGATCGTTTGTCTATGCCAGGAAATGTCTTTCAGGACTGAATCTGTCTGCTGTGGCATTGCCCACGTATCAGATTGGCTGTGCCTTGCTGCTTTCCACGGTGGTAACGGATTTTGAAGGAATGTCCCGGATCGCAGAGGATCCCAAGACGCTGGTAGGGGTTGGTGTCGGGCTGGGAATGTTGGGGACGGGAATTGCCTTTATTCTCTACTATTTCATTGTGGGCCGCCTGGGTGCCGTGACGGCGTCAGCTTCAACGTATATCCCGCCGGTGGTGGCATTGATTATCGGGTTTTTTGTGGTTCATGAGCCGGTCACCCTCCTGGATCTGGTGGCGATGGGGCTTATTTTGTGTGGTGTTTATTTTCTCCAGACTGAAAAACAGTGGATAGGGGAGGGGTTCGTCAAAAGCCACTCCTGACCGATCTGTCACCGTGACTTACGCGATCCGTTCAGGGGTTCCGTAAAGAAATGACTGCAGGACTTTCAGACCTTGGTGCAATGGCTGATACTCTCTCCCTGATTTCACTGGATACCTGTTGATTGTCATGGCGCGTCACATTGCGATTGTCGAAGATGAACCTGCGATTGCCGAGAACTATCGGGATGCCTTCCAGCGGCAGGGCTTTCAGGTCAGCCTCTATGATAACCGGCCAGCGGCGATGGCAACCTTTTGCCAGACCTTGCCGGATCTGGCTGTCATTGATGTAGGCCTGGGCGACGATGTGGAAGGGGGCTTTGAGCTTTGCCGGGAGCTGCGTAGCCTGGCGCCTACACTGCCCATTGTCTTCCTGACGGCCAGGGATGATGAGTTGGACGTGATTTCCGGCCTGCGTCTTGGTGCCGATGATTACCTGACCAAAGATATCAGCATTGCCCATGTACTGGCCCGGGTGAATGCACTGTTTCGCCGGGTCGATGCCTTACAGCAGCCGCACCGGGAGCCCGATAAACTGGATCGGGGCAAGCTGGCGCTGGATATGGACTGCCTCACGGCCAGCTGGGCCGATACCGAGATTCCCCTGACCGTGACGGAATTCTGGATGGTGCATGCGCTGGCCCTGCATCCCGGTCATGTCAAAAACCGTCAGCAGTTGATGGATGCGGCGCGCGTTGTACTGGATGACAATACCATCACCTCCCACGTCAAACGGATTCGCAAGAAATTCCAGTTGGTAGATGCCGGGTTTACGGCCATTGAAACGGCGTATGGCATGGGCTATCGCTGGAAGGTGGCCTGATCGGATGCTGCCGTCAACAGGGTCGGTACGCCGGTGAAGCTCAGTCGTCAGCTGATGCTGGTCAGCCTGCTGGTGTTGGTGTTGCCCTGGGCGGGAGTCCAGTCTGTGCGGGATATGGAAGCCAGCCTGCGGGATGCGCAGGCGCAGGTGCTGGAAGCGTCACTGCAGACGATTGCGACCAGCCTTGAAGTCCGCCAGCAGATACCAGAGCCGGTGACGGCGCCGATTGAGCATCATGTCTATGCCTGGCGGCTGGAGAGTCCGCTGATGCTGGATGGCTATGAAGAGGACTGGCAGGCGCAGGGGGTGACGGGACAACGGGTTGATAGCCCTTCTGGGATAAATATCCCCTTTGGCCTTGAGGTCAATTTCAAAGCGGCTACGGATGATGAAACGCTGTATCTGTTCTGGAAAGTGGCCGATGAAAACATTGTTTATCACAATCCGTCTCTGCCTTCCCTGAATAACGGTGACCGTCTCCTGCTGAAACTGCAGGATGAGAGTGGTCAGGTCATCACCTATACCATTGCAACGGAAGCACCCGGTCCGGTACTGGCGCGTTATATTCGGACAGTGAATGGACGTAAGCGTGTACAGCGGGAAAACCTGATTCGTGGTTTCTGGCGTGACACACCGGCCGGTTATCAGCTGGAGCTGGCAATGCCATTGCTCATGGCGAAGGCGGGGGTAGGCTTTTCCGTGATTAATGCCGCCCAAATGGCTGACGGCAGTCTGTCGGAACAATGGACAGGCACGGTCGCACCGGCAGAGCAACGGACTGGCCCGCTGATTACACCGGATCTGGAACTGCGTGAGGCATTGTCTGCGTTTCTGAAACCTGGTGTCAGGCTGGGTGTCATCAACAATGCCGGATGGTTGCTGGCCGGTGTGGAAGAAACTGTAGAGCAGGACGGCTCGCAGCATGACGCTGAGATGTTCTGGTTACTTGAATGGCTTTATAACCTTATCCTGAGCCATGGCGGCCTACCGCAGTATCATTCGCACTGGCATGAAGGGCGCTGGGTCAATGCCGTGGTGAACGATGCGCTGGCCGGGCGCCCCGCCAGCCAATGGGTACGGGATGATGGCGTACTCAGGCTGGTGGTGGCATGGCCGTTATACCGGGATGGTGTCATTGCCGGCGCACTGGTGGCCGAACAGGGCAGCGAAAAAGCCATGTTGCTGGCCGGGCGGGCGTTCAATCGGCTCTTTTCCCTCAGCTTTCTGGCAATGCTGGTGACCGTTGTCGGGCTTTTGGGTTATGCGGGCTGGCTCTCGTTGCGTATTCAGCGATTGAACCGAGCGGCTGAGCAGGCCTTTGGCGTTGATGGGCGGGTGCGGGATGTTTTTCCTGCCAGCCATATGTCGGATGAAATCGGTCAGTTGTCGCGTAGTTTTGAGCGCTTGCTGGGACGTTTGCGGGAGCATACGGATTACTTGCGTTCATTGGGAAGCAAGCTCTCTCACGAATTACGTACACCACTGGCGGTGATGCGTTCTTCGCTGGATAACTTGTCCCATGAGCCATTGGGAGAGCAGGGCGGTGTCTATTTACGCCGGGCTGAGCAGGGTGCAGCGCGACTCAGTGCGATACTGACGGCCATTAATGAAGCGACCCGGTTGGAAGCGGGCATCAGCAATGCCGAGAAAGAAACCGTTGATATACGGCAGATGCTGGAAGAGTTGAGTGAGGCGTACCGTGCGATCTATCCTGATGCAATATTACAGATTGAATTACCGGATACTGTCGTTTACTGCGAGGTAGCGCCTGAGCTGGTGGTTCAGGCACTGGACAAGCTGGTCAGCAATGCTGTGGATTTTTGCCCCTCTGATGGCACGATCCTGATTCGGCTGCGCCATGATCGTAATACCGTGTGCATTGATGTAGAAAATGATGGACCGCTGTTGCCTGAGGCGATGGCGGGGCGGTTGTTTGATTCCATGGTGTCTGTTCGTGATCCGGCCCGTTTTCGTCGAGGGAATCGACCGCCAGATGATGGAAACCACCCTGAGCGTTTGCACTTGGGGCTAGGTTTATACATCGTCCGGTTGGTTATGGAGTATCATCATGGCACTGTTAAAGCGATCAATCGGCCTGAAGGTTCAGGGGTTGTATTTTCACTTGCTTTCAAATAATCAGGTCACATACATCCTGCTATACAGGGTTTTTCTCGAAATTTATGCGCTGGGCATATGATCAATAAGCCCCAGACGTAATGATTCTTTCAATGGCTGATCAGATACATCATCTGATTTTTCCAAAGCCTGATATAACTTGATCATGAGTGTTTGCTTTTGCGCTTTTTTATCGGCTGGTTTCGTATGACGTTTGAGAAGAGCATGCAAGGCTCGTTCAGTGTCATCTTCGGAATTTTCAGTGAGCTGCATCAAGCTTGCCATTAAAGAGGCTTTTTCCTGCTTTACTTCCTCTTTCTCCAGGAGATGATTTCTGAGGGTTTCTTTGAAGTCTATATCTTTTGGTTTTGTTAACTGACTCAATAGCTGATTGAGCTCCTTTGCTAGATGATCTGTTTTTGCGCCCGCTTCAATCAGTACCTGAATAATTTTACCTGATTACCACCTAACATAAGCCATTCTCCCGTCTAAACTTACGACACTGGTTTTCCTTGGGTTAGGAGACGTGTCAT
>NZ_BAABFL010000345.1:0-7490 GCF_039540975.1 Kistimonas scapharcae | reverse complement strand
GTTTTGTGCAAAAACTGTACTCTGTTGCCAAAAGTACGGCCAGCTTGCTCACATTCCCAAGGTTAAGCGGGATTTAAGGTTATTAAAGCTCGTTACAACATTGTTAAAGTCTGTGTAAGCAGATAGCAGTATCCGTTTGGCAGGGTGGTTTTGCCTGGCAAGATGGTGGAGTATGTCGGTGCCGGACAGGCCGGGCATGCGCTGGTCGGTAATGATCAGGTCAAACGACAGGCCTTCCAGTTCCGTAGGGCAATCAATCCCCTGCAGCATCAGGGTGTTATGGTCAGTATGCCGTTTTATGACGCGATGAATCGCACGCAGGATTTCGAGTTCATCGTCAATCAGAAGTATTTGCATGCCCCTCTGCTCCTTGACCTTACACTATCGTTTATAAACGATTCAGGCGGTCAGTAGAAGGGCGCAGGCAAGAGTGGTTTGGTAAACAGTGGCCGGGTTACTGGGTTCTGGCCACCGCAAAACGGGCCAGTTCTTCCATGGCGCCACGCTGGGGCGAGGTGGGCAGGTGCGCGAGCGCATTGATTGCCTTGTCCGCCTGTTCGCGTGCTTTCTGCTCGGTATATTCCAGTGCGCCGGACGATCTTACAATCGTGAGAATCTCATCAAGTTGATCAAGGCCGCCTTTCTGAATGGCTTTGCGAATCAATGCACCCTGTTCAGCAGAGCCTTCACGCATTGCATAGATTAGAGGCAGGGTAGGTTTGCCTTCGGCCAGGTCGTCGCCGACATTCTTGCCCATTTCAGCGCTGTCGCCGTTGTAATCGAGCAGGTCATCGACCAGCTGGAAGGCCATGCCAAGATGGTTGCCATAATCTTGTAACGCTTTTTCTGTTTTTTCGTCAGCGCCGGCCAGAATGGCTGCGGTATGACTGGAGGCTTCGAACAGCATGGCGGTTTTGCAGCGGATGACATCCATGTATTTTTCTTCAGAAATGGATGCGTCGCGTACATTCATCAGCTGCATGACTTCCCCTTCCGCAATGACGTTGGTGGCATCGGCCAGTACGTTCATCACCTGCATGTCGCCAATGTTGACCATGCACTGGAAGGCGCGGGAATACAGGAAATCGCCCACCAGGATGCTGGGCGCGTTGCCCCACTTGGCATTGGCGGTGGAGCGTCCACGGCGTAAATCCGAGGAATCCACCACATCGTCATGTAGCAGTGTTGCAGTGTGCAGGAACTCAATGATGGTCGCGAGTTCCACATGGCGCTCACCGGTATAACCGCAGGCACGGGCGGCCAGCAGCACCAGAAGAGGGCGCAGACGCTTGCCACCGGCCTCGATGATGTAGTGTCCGATCTTCTCAACCAGCGGCACATCTGACTGCAGTTGCTGGAGGATGCAGGCATTAACGGCCGTGAAGTCGTCTCTGACCGTATCGTAAATAGTGCTGACTGCAGGGTTTTGAGTCATTGAGGCGGGCGCTTATAACTAAAGGTAAATTCCCGCGAATCCTATGGGGTGGCGGGTAGCCTGTCAAGCAAAGGCGGAGAGATTGGGGAAGATCAGGCTTGTGCACTTATTGGACATTCCTTACAATGGCCGCCCCAATCTGGAGATCCCGCCCGTTGCTACTTTGTTATGGTGTGCCGGTTTACCGGAAAGCATCATGCAGCACAGGCACAGGAAACAGTGTTGGTTAACAGAAAATTCCATCCGTCCGGATGGATGCCTTTAACAAAAAGGCCCAGGATTTTCGGAGACTAAAATGTACGCAGTTATCAAAACTGGTGGCAAGCAGTACCGTGTTGCTGAAGGCGACACCCTGAAGATCGAGAAACTCGATATTGCCACAGGTGAAACCGTTGAATTTGACCAGGTGCTGATGATCGGCAACGGCGACGACGTAAAACTCGGCGCACCCGTTGTTGAAGGCGCTAAAGTAGCCGCTGAAGTGGTTGCTCAGGGCCGTGGCAAGAAAGTCATGATCATCAAGTTCCACCGCCGGAAGCACCATCGCAAGCAGATGGGCCACCGTCAGTGGTTCACTGAAGTGAAAATCACCGGTATCAGCGGCTAATATCAGGAGATTGATCAATGGCACATAAAAAGGCAGGCGGTAGTACTCGTAACGGCCGCGACTCGGAAAGTAAACGCCTTGGTGTGAAGCGTTTCGGTGGTCAGGTCGTTGCTGCGGGTAACATTCTGGTACGTCAGCGCGGCACCCGTTTCCACGCCGGTGAAAACGTCGGTGTTGGCAAGGATCACACCCTGTTTGCCAAGGCAGACGGCAAGGTGGTCTTCGAGGTGAAAGGTCCCAAGAATCGCAAGTACGTGCGAATCGAAGCGGCCTGATCCCGTTGTGAGATAAGCCGTGAGGATTGCGGTGTTTTCACACAGGTGAAGTCAGCGCGTTTTCATGGTTGAAAAGCCCCGCCTACGGTCGGGGCTTTTCTTTTATGTCCGGGTGGTTCGGACCGTTGGGGAAAACGGGGCGCGGATGGCCCGGCAGGTGGAGAGAGATTTATGAAGTTTGTCGATGAAGCACCGATCTTCGTGGAAGCGGGCAAAGGCGGCAATGGGTGTGTGAGCTTCCGCCGGGAAAAGTTTATCCCCAAGGGCGGTCCTGACGGCGGCAATGGCGGCAAGGGCGGCCACGTCTATGTCGTGGCGGATAATGACCTGAATACCCTGGTGGATTACCGTTACCAGCGTAAATTCAAGGCGGAAAACGGTGAGCAGGGCCGTGGTAGCAACTGTACCGGCAAGCAGGGTGAAGACCTGGTGCTGAAAGTGCCTGTGGGTACCACTGTCATTGATGAAGATATCGAAGAAGTCATTTGTGATCTGACCCATGCCGGCCAGAAATTCATGGTGGCCAAGGGCGGTCATAACGGGATTGGTAACAGCTGCTTCAAGTCCAGTACCAACCGTGCGCCGCGCGAGTCCACGCCGGGTAAGCCGGGTGAAGCGCGTAATATTCGACTGGAATTGAAGGTGATTGCGGACGTCGGCCTGCTGGGTATGCCAAACGCGGGTAAGTCGACCTTTATCCGTTCCGTATCCCATGCCAAGCCGAAAGTGGCGGATTATCCCTTTACGACCCTGGTACCAAACCTGGGCGTGGTAAGTGTCAAGCAACACCAGAGTTTTGTGATTGCGGATATCCCCGGGTTGATCGAAGGCGCGGCTGAAGGTGCGGGTCTGGGTATTCGCTTCCTGAAGCACTTGTCCCGTTGTCGGATTCTGCTGCACCTGGTGGATGTGGCGCCATTTGATGAGTCTGATCCGGTAGAATCGGCGAAAGCCATTATTCATGAGCTGGAAAGCTTCAGTCCTGCCGTGGCGCAGCGCGACCGCTGGCTGGTTCTGAACAAGGTTGACCTGCTGCCAGAGTCGGATCGTGATGCGATCTGCGATCGTATTGTCAGCGAGATGGGCTGGGAAGGGCCGGTATATCGGACTGCTGCGATCAGCGGACAAGGTACCGAACGTCTCTGCCAGGACATCATGCGTTTCATTGAAGAGAAAAACCTGCAGGAAGCGGAAGACGAAACCTTCGCCCAGGCGGAAGCCGAGCACCGTGCCCGCATGGAAGAGGAAGGCCGTATCCGGATTCACGAGCAGGCTGAACAGCGTCGGCTCAAGCGTCGGGCGATGAAAGAAGCGCAGCTGGATGAAGACGACGATGACGGCGAGGTAGAAGTCATTTACGCCCCTTAAGTCTTAGGAGCAAGGAACTAATGTCGAACCGGGAGATGCTGGCCGACACCCGTCGCTGGGTGGTCAAAATTGGCAGCGCATTGCTGACCAATGACGGCCGTGGCCTGAATGCTGAGGGTATTTCCCATTGGGTGGCCCAGATGGCGGCATTACGTCGCCATGGCGTGGAAGTGGTGTTAGTGTCATCCGGTGCGGTGGCAGCGGGCATGTCGCGGTTGGGCTGGAAAGAGCGACCGGCTGCGATGCATGAGTTGCAGGTCGCTGCAGCTGTGGGGCAGATGGAGCTGGCGCAGACCTGGCAGTCAGCGTTTGAGAAGCATGGGATTCAGACCGCACAGGTTCTGTTGACGCATGCCGATCTGTCAAACCGGCAGCGTTATCTCAATGCCCGCAGTGCGCTGGTCACGATGCTGGATCTAGGGGTTATTCCGGTCATCAATGAAAACGATACCGTGGTGACCGATGAGATCCGGTTCGGGGACAACGATACCCTGGGGGCGCTGGTGGCCAATCTGGTGGAAGCGGATGTGCTGACCTTGCTGACGGATCAGAAGGGGATGTTTACGGCAGATCCGCGTACGGATCCTGACGCTGAGTTGATTGATGAAGCCTATGCCTCGGATCGAAAGCTGGATGCCTTGGCGGGGTCTGGCGGCGGTAAGCTGGGTCGTGGTGGCATGGCAACCAAGTTGCGTGCGGCAAGACTGGCGGCCCGCTCGGGTGCGAAAACCCTGATTGTCGGCGGCAGAATCGAGAATGTGCTTGAGCGACTCTATGACAATGAGTCGCTGGGAACCCTGATGCTGCCGGATCATGCGCCGGAAGCAGCACGGAAGCGCTGGCTGGCTGGTCAGTTGCGGGTTCAGGGGCGTCTGGTCATCGACGCCGGGGCGATTAGAGCCTTGCGGGATTCGGGGCGGAGTTTACTGCCAGTCGGTGTGCGTTCTGTGGAAGGCCGATTCCAGCGTGGTGAGATGGTGGCCTGTGTGGATGGGTCGGGTAATGAAGTGGCCCGTGGTCTGGTTAACTATGGCAGTGAAGATGCTATGAAGCTGGCCGGTCATCCTTCACACCAGATTGCATCAATACTGGGCTATATCGATGAGCCGGAGTTGTTGCACCGGGATAACCTGGTGCTGGTCTGAGTCGATCCTGGTCATTGTGCAGACAAAGAAAAAGCCGGCGATTGCCGGCTTTTCTATGATCGGGTATCGGATCAGGCAGTTGCCAGAGCCTTAACCTTGTCGTTCAGACGGCTCTTATGACGAGCAGCCTTGTTCTTGTGGATGATGCCTTTGTCAGCCATGCGGTCGATAACCGGAACGGCGGCGGCGTAAGCGGCCTTGGCGGCTTCTGCATCCTTGCTTTCAACGGCTGCAATCACTTTCTTGATGGATGTGCGAACCATGGAACGCAGGCTTGCATTGTGCTTGCGGCTCTGTTCGGCCTGACGGGCGCGCTTCTTAGCAGAAGGAGAGTTAGCCAACTTTAGGTGCTCCTGAAACTTCGGACTGTATTTCTAAACGCGGAACTATGAAGGCAGAGTCAGTTATTGTCAACAGGGATTTCTCGGTGCCGCCCCATGCGTGGCCTGCCTTCGCGCGCCATGCGTACTTTTTTCACTGGTCGCTGGTGGCCGTGATTGGGTACACTCAGGGAAAATTCTGCTAATGCACCGTATTCATGTCATCACCCATTGAAGATCCGGGTTCCGGCAAGCCGGAACGGGGGCTGTTGCGCTCCAGTGTTACCGTTGGCTTTATGACCATGCTGTCCCGCGTGTTGGGACTGGCCCGTGATGTGGTCATCGCCGTTTATTTCGGTTCCAAGGCGGAAGCCGATGCGTTTTTTGTCGCCTTCAAAATCCCCAATTTCCTTCGTCGTTTATTTGCCGAAGGGGCTTTTTCCCAGGCGTTTGTACCGGTGTTGTCGGAGTACCGCACCAAGCGCCCTAAGGAGCAGGTGCAGGCACTGGTGAACCATGTGGCAGGTACACTTGGCTTGACACTATTTGGTGTGACCTCTCTCTGTATGCTTGCTTCACCATTACTGATTATGGTGTTTGCGCCGGGCTTTTATCAGGATACTGCCAAGCTGGAACTGGCAGGTAGTATGCTGCGTATAACATTTCCGTATTTGTTGCTGATCTCCCTGACCGCGTTTGCCGGATCGATACTGAACAGTTACGGACGTTTTGCGGTACCAGCATTCACGCCGGTACTGCTCAATGCCAGTTTGATTGGCGCCACCATTCTGATGAGCCCCTGGTTTGAACAACCGGTCATGGCGCTGGCCTGGGGTGTGGTGATTGCCGGTATTGCCCAGTTGTTGCTGCAGATTCCGTTCCTCTGGCAGATTGATATGCTGCCGACACCGAAATGGGGCTGGCAGGATGAAGGGGTGCGCCGTATTTTGACCCTGATGCTCCCGGCACTGTTCAGTGTGTCCGTCAGCCAGATCAACCTGCTGCTGGATACGGTGTTGGCGTCCTTCCTGCAAACCGGCAGTGTGTCGTGGCTGTATTACTCTGATCGCCTGTCTGAATTGCCTCTGGGTATTTTCGGTATTGCCATCGCTACGGTGATTCTGCCAAGTCTGTCGCGCAATCACGCCAAGGAATCGCCGGAAGCTTTTTCTGCGACGCTGGATTGGGCGCTGCGTATGGTGCTGCTCATCGGTATTCCAGCCGGCGTTGCCCTGTTTATTCTGGCGGAGCCGTTGATAGCCACGCTGTTCCATCATGGCCAGATGACCGGGCGCGATGTCATGATGTCCGCCATGAGCCTGCGAGCCTACGCGTTGGGTTTGACGGCGTTCATGCTGATCAAGGTGCTGGCGCCAGGCTATTTCGCCCGTCAGGACACCAAGACTCCGGTGAAGATTGCTGTTACTGCCATGGTGGCTAATATGGTGTTCAACCTCATCCTGGTCTGGCCATTGGATCATGTGGGGCTGGCGCTGGCGACGTCCATGTCTGCCCTGTTGAATGCCGGTTTACTGTTTAGTGGCTTACGGAAAGCGGATGTATTCAAACCGGCTGCTGGCTGGTCGGTTTATGGCTTCCGGTTGATAATGGCGAATGTTGCCATGGGGGCGGTACTGGTATGGCTATGCGCCGATCCTGAGCAGTGGTTGAACTGGGGCTTGTGGGCGCGAGTTGAGAATATAATTATTCTCGTGGTCAGCGGTGTGATGATTTATGCGATCGCACTGCTGATGATGGGGATGCGTATTCGACACTTCAGGCATTAAGCTGAAATTGGTGGCGGCATTCTTGGGACTGCCGCCACGTTCAGGATTTTTACTTACCCTATAGGGAAGCGTGGTAGCTTCGACCCACTATCCGGTGTGGCGATAAATGGGTCGAGGCCTGCCAGTGCGGCAATGATGTCTGGATCAATAACAGGCTGCCGTAACTGCTCCATATAGGCATTTATAAGAATTTGATCTAGATGTTTGCTATCCAGGCGCACTGCAATTTCCCGTCTGATATCCCGCTCTAAAATCGTTTGCAGGTCGTGAGGTGTTCTATAAGCTTGCATATACATGTCAAGTAAACATATGCAGGTTGTAATCTTTTGCATAGCGGAAGGAAAGCATTCAAACTTGGCTGTTAGTGTTGCCAGGACGGCCTCAAAATCGGAGGTGTCATATTCAGGGAGGTGGACTGGTTCACTTTCCATGGCATATGGCAATGATGCTCGGTGTGGGTTGCGAAGATCATGCGTATTCTGGCACAACTTGAACACCGATTCTGGTAACTCTTGAACACCCATTCTGGTAAGTCTTGAACACTGATTCTGGT
>NZ_BAABFL010000344.1:0-7259 GCF_039540975.1 Kistimonas scapharcae | reverse complement strand
CGTTTTGTGCAAAAACTGTACTCTGTTGCCAAAAGTACGGCCAGCTTGCTCACATTCCCAAGGTTAAGCGGGATTTAAGGCCCAGGAAGACGACTGGAAACAATACGACAAATGTAGTATTGGGATGGCTTCTATCAGCTACCCCGGCTGTATTGGTGGGCCTCAGGTGAAACAGCGTATTTTCTGGACGGAATCAGAAACGAGGTTGTGTTGGCCAACCTGATTGATATCCCGCTCCCCCAGCATGCCCATGGTCAGCGTCAGATCATTCCGGATGATCTCCAGTGTTTTGGTGACACCAGCTTGACCGCAGGCACCCAGTCCGTAGATATAGGCGCGGCCTATATGCACACCTTTGGCACCAAGGGCGATGGCCTTGAGTACGTCCTGTCCTGAGCGAATACCGCCATCCAGGTGCACTTCCACTTTCCCGTTGGCAGCCTCAAGGATTGACGGTAAAACGCTGATCGTGGACGGCGCGCCATCCAGTTGTCGTCCTCCGTGGTTGGAAACCACGATAATGTCCGCACCGGCGTCGATGGCTTTCGGCACATCCTCCGGGTCAAGAATGCCTTTCACGATCATGGGGCCGTCCCAGCGGGTGCGGATCCATTCCAGATCCTTCCAGGTGAATGCGGCGTCAAACTGTTCAGTGATCCAGCTGGCCAGCGAGCTGAGGTCAGAAACCCCTTGGGTGTGGCCTACCACGTTGCCAAAGCTTCGCCGGCCTGTCCCTATCATATTGAGGCACCACCGAGGGCGGGTGATGAACTGATACAGGGTTGAGGGCGTGATCTTTGGCGGCGCACGCAGGTTGTTCCGGATATCCTTGTGCCGTTGACCCAGGAGCGTCAGGTCAAGGGTCACCACCAGTGTTTTGCAGCCTGCAGCCCTGGCGCGCTCAAGCAGGCGCTCACTGAAAGACCGATCCTTCAAAATATAGAGCTGGAACCAGAAGGGTTTTGCTGTATGGGTCGCAACATCTTCCAGAGAACAGGTGCTCATGGTGGAGAGTATGAAGGGAATGCCGAATGCTTCGGCCGCCCTGGCCGCCAGAATTTCACCGTCTGCATGCTGCATGCCGGCGATTCCAACCGGCGCTAGGGCGACCGGCATGGTGACGTCCTCTCCCGCCAGTGTGGTCGTCGTTGTGCGGTTGGTGATGTCGATGCCGACACGCTGCCGAAAATGGATGGACCTGAAATCCCGCTCATTCTGGTGATACGTGCTTTCCGTCCAGGAACCGGCGTCTGCATAGTCATAGAACATGCGTGGGACACGTTTCCTGGCCAGAGTACGGAAATCCTCGACCGAGCAGATTTTATCCAGCATAACCGTGTTTTCAGATCAATGAATAAGGGGAGCCATGCTATTCCCTGTGATCATGGCGATTTTCCTGTTCCTGCTGTCTCGCATGACGGATGTATTCACTTTCCTGATGCCTACCGCTGTCGTTTTTTCAACCGCAGAGCCAGTCTTTTACTCGATCAGTGATTGACTGGGTCCGGGCATTGCCAGCCCGCTCAGCATCAGGTCGTGATTGCGGGCGATGTGGGTTTGGCTGCTATCGACGATGGCATTGCCTTTCAGGAAGTTACGGCCCAACAGAACCGGGAACATCAGCTGATTGCTATTCATCAGTGTGAAGTCAGTCAGCAGGTCAATATCACCCAGTGTGACTTTCATCCTGACACTGGGGTTTATGGTGCTACGCGAACCACCGTGGCGCTGTGCACGGGATCGGTTGGATACCGGTAAGGTCAACGTTTGTGATTGGCTGGTGGCGTCAACCGGACTGCTGATCTGGAATCGTACCCAGCGGCTGCCGTCTCGGTCGAACTCAACAATATGGTCTGCTGACAGAAAAGAGGTGGTTGAACCCGTGTCTATCAGGGCGTCCAGAGTTAGGTTGGCCGTGTGCAGGAAAACGGACTCGACGCAGCCAATAACAGGAAGCCCGTTAATGGTTGCTGACATCTCGATCGTATCTCTAGACGTTTTGATATCCGGTGGAGGGCAAACCTGATTGGTACCTACCAGGTGTGTCCGTTCAGGTGGAAATGCGAGATGGGGTGGCTTGCCTGGCGAGTGGTGCGGAGACGTGTTCTGGCTGTTTTGGCAGCCTGCTATCAATAACAGGCAGGCTGTAACGGTCAATATGTTGCGATAGCGTGTCATAGAGGGCCTGCAGGCAAAGCGTGTTTACTGGCCGGAATCGGACTCTGCCCGGGACTGGCGATCAGTGCAAAGAAAGCCAATGAGGCTGGTGACGACCAGACTGACAATGGCAGGTAGCACCCAGCTCAAATGGAGTGAGAATCCCGGCAGACTGTTCAAGGGTAAAAGGTAGTACTCCATGGCCCGATAGGGTAGTACATGCAGTCCGTCGGCAATACCGCACAAGGCAACGAGCAACAGGGTGAAACGTGCTGATAGTTTAGGCGCCGGTAGCCATTCACGGATCAGTGCCAGCAGGATAAGAATCATAGCGACCGGGTAAATGGCCAACAGGACGGGAATATAAAACTCAATTAACTGGTCCAGGTTGATGTTGGCCATTACCACGCAGGCGATCGTAATGGCGGTTACCAGGGAAAAATAGGAATAGCGGGGCCAGAGTTGTTCAAAGTATTCAGCGACGGCGGTGATGCAGCCGATGGCGGTGGTCAGGCAGGCGAGGGTCACAATGGCGGCAAGGATGAGTATGCCCCATTGGCTGAACTGGTATTCAACAAAGGTAGTCAGGATTTGTCCGCCATTGCTGGCGTCAGGCGCAAGCACCCGGCTGGTGGCCCCAATGTTGAACAGTGCGATGTAGACGAGGGAGAGTCCGATAGCGGCAATAACGCCTGTGGCAATACAGTAGTGGGTCAGCGCTTTCCGACCGGTAACACCATGGGAGCGCAGGTTGGTGATGATGACAATCCCAAACATCAGGGCCGCCAGGGCGTCCATGGTCATATAACCGTCAAGGAATCCCTGGATAAAAGCCGTTGCCTGGTAGTCTTCAAACGGTGGGCCAGGCTCGCCGGCCGGATTGATGAAGGGGGCAACACCAAGCACAAGTAATAAGAGTATCAATGCCGGTGTGATGATTTCGCCGACAGTTTCCATGAGCTTGCCTGGATACAGGGAAAACCACCAGGCAATGGCAAAAAAGACCAGAGAGAACAATAGTTGCTGTGCATCGCTATTACTGTTTTCGGTATCAAGGAAAGGGGTAATGCCAATCTCGAAGGAGACCGCCGCCGTTCGCGGAACCGCATAGAGGGGGCCAATCAGTAGATAGATAATAATGCCGATCAGGGCAATCAGCCGGGGAGGGAGATCCTGTGACAGGTCGTTGAAGCCTCCCCCCACCCGCGCCATGGCAATGATACCCAGTAACGGCAGGCCAACGCCGGTAACGAGAAATCCTGCCGCCGCTGACCAGGCTTCAGTGCCGGCCAGTTGTCCGGAGAGCACCGGGAAAATCATGTTGCCGGCTCCGAGGAACAGGGCAAAGGTCATGAATCCCATGGCCAGCAGGGCCTTTCCGGTCAGAGTGTTAGGGGTGGCGGGATGTTCCATAAGCGTGCAGCATTGATCATCAATCGAATGTTCACTAAGTATTAGTCATAAGACGGACAATTCCATGTTGAAGTTCCAGTCTTGGAAAAATAATACGCAATCAATGACGGTAGATACCCGGTGTAACTGGCTGGTTTTGGGTGGTTTACGTAAATCGCCCAGTTGTATCAGGGTGTGTGCCGGATACAATGCGACCTTTTATTTTACGGCCCGGTGGATGGCGTTTCGCTGATCATTACAGGTCTGAACGAGGATATTGATGACACAGCCTGCACCCAATCCCCGAGCGCTACTGCCCCTGCTGGTTTTCCTGGGCGTGTTTTTTGGAAGCGGTATCTACTATTCCCTGGCCGGCGTGGAGTTCGCGTTTTACCAGGTCAAGGCGCCGGTGGCGGCATTACCAGCCATCATCATCGGTATGTTGATTGGGCATGCCCGGCTGAATGAACGCATCCAGCATTTTCTGCAGGGGATTGGTGATATCAACATTGTCACCATGTGTATGGTGTATCTCCTGGCAGGCGCCTTTGCCAAGGTCACCAGTGCCATTGGCGGCGTAGATGCCACGGTTGCCCTGGGGCTGTCCGTTCTGCCGGAACAGTTGCTGTTGCCGGGGCTGTTTCTGGTGGCGGCGTTTGTATCCACCGCCATGGGTACATCCATGGGCACCATTGCTGCGATCACGCCAATTGCGATCGGGATCAGTCAGGCAACTGGCCTTTCTCCGGCCCTGTGTGCGGGCACGGTGGTGGGTGGCGCGATGTTCGGCGATAACCTCTCCATCATTTCTGATACGACTATTGCTGCTACCCGCACCCAGGGCTGTAGCATGCGCGACAAGTTCCGCCTGAATGCCCGCATTGCCATACCGGCTGCCTTGTTGACGATGGTACTTTTGTTCATCCTCGGTCATGGGGGAAGTGCACCGGCAGCTACCGAATTCAATGGCTGGTTGGTGTTGCCTTATTTGCTGGTGCTTGGGCTGGCGGTCAGTGGCATGAATGTGCTGGTGGTGTTGATGGTGGGGATTCTCTTTTCCGGTTTTCTGGGGATGCTGATCAAGGATGGCTATTCCATGGCAATCATGGCCGATAACATCTACCTTGGCTTTGAGGGCATGCTGGAAATCATGGTTTTGTCCATGTTCATTGGTGGGTTGGCTGCGGTGATGCGTCATGAGGGCGGCCTCGTCTGGTTGACCGGTTTTATTCAGTCGCTGGTCGGGCGCTTCCAGCGACTGCAGGGCCGGGCAGGCGAAATCGGTATTTCCCTGTTAGTGTCTGTCTGTAACCTGTTTACGGCCAACAATACCGTGGCCATTCTTATCAGTGGCTCTGTCGCGCGGGATATTGCCGAAAAGAATGCCATTGATCCCCGCCGTTCGGCCAGTTTGCTGGACATGTTTTCCTGTGTCGTGCAGGGCATTATTCCCTGGGGCGCGCAGCTGCTGCTGGCCGGTTCTATTGCTGGCCTGTCACCACTGGCACTGGTGGGTGACAGTTATTACCCGTGGATATTGGCGCTGTGCGCGACAGGGGCGATCCTGTCCGGTTATCCCCGGCTGGAGAAGCGTCAGTAAGTGGGCACGGGTGTTGCGGTTTATCGAGGTCTTTGAGCAAGGAGAGTTGCCATGTCGGAAAGAACGGTTGCAATGCCGAGGCGAACCAAAATTGTCGCTACGCTGGGGCCGGCGACGGATGATCAGGCGGCACTGACCGCGTTGATTGAAGCCGGGGTCAATGTTGTCAGACTGAACTTTTCCCATGGCACGCCGGAAGAGTTACAGCAGCGGGTTGATCGCGTACGCGAAACGGCTTCACAACTGGGGCGGGCGGTGGCGCTCATGGGGGATCTGCAGGGGCCAAAGATTCGTATAGCCCGTTTTGCCAAGGGCGGTATCACCTTGGCTGAAGGCGATCACTTTATTCTTGATGCGGATGTGGATAAGACTGCCGGTGACCAGCACCGGGTGGGCCTGACCTATGAGGCCCTGCCCAATGACTGCGCCACTGGCGATATGCTGTTGCTGGATGACGGGCGTATCACCATGCGGGTGGAACGGGTGGATGGCCGTCAGATTCATTGTCACGTGGTTAACGGTGGCGAACTGACCAATAGTAAAGGGATTAACCGGCAGGGAGGTGGTCTCTCGGCGCCTGCGCTGACAGACAAGGATCGTGATGATATCCAGACTGCTGCCAAGTTGGATCTGGATTACCTGGCAGTCTCTTTTCCCCGTTGTGCGGCGGATCTGGCGCTGGCGCGTCAGCTGTTGCACGATGCGGGTGGTGAAGCTGCCATCATGGCCAAGATTGAACGGGCCGAGGTGGTTAAGGATGAAAAGGTGCTGGAAGAGGTCATTCTTGCATCCGATGCAGTCATGGTCGCCCGTGGCGATTTGGGCGTTGAGATCGGGGATGCCGAGCTGATCGGAGTTCAGAAAAAGATCATTGCTGAAGCCCGTCGTTTGAACCGGCCTGTGGTCACTGCCACCCAGATGATGGAATCCATGATCACCAACAGTCTGCCGACCCGGGCCGAAGTGTTTGATGTCGCCAATGCGGTGCTGGACGGCACCGATGCCGTCATGTTGTCTGCGGAATCAGCGACAGGCGCCAACCCGGGACGCGTAGTTGAAGCAATGGGCCGAATTTGTCTCGGCGCTGAAAAACAGCCCGCGACCCAGGTCTCAACCCATAGAATGGCGTTCTCATTTGAGCGGACGGATGAGACGATCGCCATGTCAACCATGTACGCCGCCAACCATCTGCAGAGTGTCAAGGCGATTATCTGTCTGACAGAATCGGGTTCCACACCATTGTGGATGTCCCGCATCAACTCGCGGTTGCCGATTTTTGCGCTGACCCGGCAGGAATCCACGCGTCGTCGGGTCGCCCTGTACCGCGGGGTTGAGGCGTTCGTTTTTGATCCAACGATTTACACCTCCGGGCACGAAGTGAACGCTGCCGCCGTTAAGATCGTACGGGATGCGGGTTACCTGGAGGATGGTGACCAGGTCATCATGACCAAAGGGGATACGCTGGCGGTTGTTGGCGAAACCAATACCATGAAAATCCTGACCGTATAAGTTAAGAGGCCCCCTGCAGCGCAGGGGGCTGGTTATTACGGTTGATACTTGCAGATAGTCCCGTCCTGCCTCATCCTTTTCCCCGCCCTGATGAATCCCGTGCATTGATGATATCCGGTTGCCGGTCTTGCATGACGGAACAAATGCAGCCTGCCTTTCCTGAGTGTTGCTCACCCTGTTGATGGAACAAACGATGTATGAACTGACCCTTGTAAATGTCACAGCGCTGTTACTGGCAGGTATCGTAGCAGGATTTATCAATACCCTGGCTGGGGGCGGCTCTATGTTGACCCTGCCGGCATTGATGTTGATGGGGATGCCTGCTGATGTGGCGAATGCGACCAACCGGGTGGGTGTCGTCATGCAGTCCCTGACGGGGATGCAGGGGTTTTATCGTGAGAAACGGCTTGAAGCTCCTTCCATGATGGCGGTTGTGGTGCCGACATTGCTCGGCTCTCTTGTTGGCGCCTTCGCTGCTGCTTTTCTGCCAGAAGTTATTTTGAAGCCGGTACTTCTGGGTAGCGGTGTTTGTCAACATAGTTGTCGCCCCAACTCAAGCCGCTTTCTTAAGTTGATCAGCTGAAGATCTGTCGGGATTAAG
>NZ_BAABFL010000343.1:0-7166 GCF_039540975.1 Kistimonas scapharcae | reverse complement strand
TATTTTGCCTGAAGAGCACAGGGGACGCTCTCTTCATTCAATTTAGCCTTACTTCTTCAGATCGTTAAGCGGGAGTTAAGGTAGGGTGTATTCTCTTCTCTGATCTTCTTCAGGGCTTCTTGAGTTTGCGTCTGAATATCAGCATGGCCCCGAATACCATGGCTTGCTACCCGGCCTGCCACATGCATCTCTGCCTTATTGGGTATGGCTATTTTGTCTTCATCTTCTGGCCTGGGGTCAGGAATCGATTCATACATATTTTTGACAAATTTTGCTTGAGCAGGATTCCGCTGGCACTGATCCATTACGGTTCTTACATCCGCATTTGTAATACCAGCCCAATCCGAGCTGGGCCTATCCAGAAAATAACCAGAATCAGCAGGCAGTTCAGGCAATGCTTGCTGCTTAAATTCATCCAATGTGATTTGCTGGTTATTACGAAACTCGCTCGGTTTAACCAGTGTATTCGGTAATTCAAATGCTTCGAATACAAGGTGGCCAGGCCGGCTGGGCGTTAAACCCAGTTGATCTCTGGCAAATCGGGCCACTCGCTCAAACGTACAGATAAACCAACTCAAAATGCCAAGCAGTGGTTGCACGACAGGCACTGCTTTTGGAAAAAGTACATCCGGGTTACAGGGACGAGCGCTGCGCTCATCAATAGCAATTGGATCCGCTGTAAAGTACTGTTGGGCCTCTGGGGTCAAATTACCGTCCGCCTTGACGAGTCGATTGGCGTCCACCGTTCGAAGACTGGTTGTTCTATCAAAAACGGGAGGGATGGTATTTACAGGTGAATAAGATTGGGACGTTGTTCTGGACTGTGCCGATGCTGCCATTGGATTACCTCCATAAAAACTACAGGGTCAAAATACGCGCCAAATACTGTCTTCCCAAAAAGGCAGGGAGGACAGGGAACGCGTGAGTTACTGACTACTCCTATAGAGTGTATGGGTATCCAATAAGTTCGATATAAAACCAACTATGCAGACAAATGTCATGTACAGCAACAAAGGTGTATGTTTATAGCAACTATGAGCATCCTCAAGCAAAACGTTTATACGAAGTCATATGCGTGATTTTAAGTTCCTGTGAGCCTTTCATTAGCAGTGGAACAGCGAGTGTCGGCGTCATTGACTCAATAATATTGTTCTAGCTCCCTTCTTGAATCACACGCCCTATCCAGTCTGTAAATGAAGCCACCCGGGTATAGACACCAAACATAAAAGGTCTGGCACAACCGGATCCCCAGGAAACAATCCCGGCCTGCACAAAATTATCCTCATGTTTCACGATCAGTGGAGCACCACTATCTCCCTGGCAGGCATCCCTCCCCCCATCCACATAACCCGCACAAAATTCATAATCGGCAATATCATCATCGTATGAGAGCTTGCAGTAAGCTTGAGGAACCAGTGGCACTTCGATGGTTTTCAACGTATCCGGCATGTTGTAATCCCCTTCTCTTGTCATACCCCAGCCAGAAACGGTTGCTAAAACGCCGGGGTAGCCCGACTCTTCCATCACGGCATCGTCTGCCAGCGCCAGATACGGTACATTCAAAACAGGCTTTTCCAGTCTGACCAAAGCAATATCCGCTTTATCGTCATCGGGGAAATGCACACTGATGGCGCGAGCCGATTTCCCATTGCCCTGGCCGTAAATCTTTACCGTATTCACCCGAATATCGATTTCTCCAAGGGATTCCTGCGTATAATTATCAAGGCAATGTGCAGCGGTCAGAATCCACTGGGGAGCAATCAGGGAACCACCACAGAAATGCTCTCGTCCATCCTGAAAAGACACCTGCCAAGGCTGTTTGCCATGACTAACATCCCGTCCACCGATAATCCTTAAAGACGATGTATCTTTTGGAATAGTGGCAATGGAAACATTTGAAAAAACCAACAATAAAAACGCAGAAAAACACACTGAAACGCCAAAAGACTGCATATATCTCATACTCAACCGTAGAAAAAACAACCAAGAAATGACGTAACAGGAAAGATAAATCAGATTAACAACAAAGCAACCTCTTATAGATAAACAAGCGCAATTAATCAGCAAATAATAACCATTCCACCATGAAACAGACACACTCAGTTACACATCAGAAAAAACAAATAACAACTACTATTGTTGCAATATGCAGATGCTATGACTTTATTTTTAATAAGACGATATTTCACTTCATCCCATAATTATGATCGTATTCAATAGTTCATCCATTGAACATGCCCCCATAATCAACGCTTCTTTCCGCTGACGTGATAACTTCTTAACTCTGATTTCAAGTTTCAGTGCCTCATTTCGACCCTGCACCGGATGCTGATACACCAGCTCAAGCGGGCCACGGCCTCGAAGATAACGGGCCCCTCTACCCGCCGAATGCTCACGAAAACGACGCGCAACGTCTGTCGTTATCCCTGTATACAGTGTGCCTTTTGCACAGCGAATCATATAGAGATGCCATTCAGCCATAAAGGTGCAGTCCCTTCTCACCACAAACGATTGCGTCAATTACCAACATGACCCGGAACCTGTGGCTGATATGCTTGAACCACACCCTCGGCCATACGCCGGCGTGAGAACTGTATCATCGTCAGGCTGACAGTGACTACCGGAACCTGGAGAAAACCATGAAGCGATTCCGTGTTTACTACCATCCCGCCCATGGCCACGAAGCGGTTAAACAGGGGTTCTCCTGGCCAGCGCTGTTCTTTGGTGTCTTCTGGGCTCTGTTCAAGCGGCTCTGGAATGTGGCCGCAATCCTGTTCGCTATACAGTTGATCCTGCACATGCTGGATCTCCAGGTTCAACACTCCAGCAGCCTGCCGATGGCACTCCTGATTCTGGCTGGCTCTCTTACCGTGTGGTTATTACCGGCTTTCAAAGGTAATTGCTGGCGGGAAAAAGCGTTGCAACGAAAAGGCTACAAGCTGCTCAGCGAACTGGATGCACCATCCGCCCGTGAGGCGATTATGCGTTGTGACCAGGATTATCATGGGCAAATGTTGGTATAGAAACACAATAAGCTCATTCTCAATGAAATAAGGCACTGACAGAGCAAAGGCAGAGTGACTTTTCTTCACCGTCTCTGCCTTTTTTGCATTCAAGTACCGACAAATCATGTTTAACTCGCTAACATAAATCATCAAGAAAAACGATTCTGGAACTTTATTAATTAACTGAACTCATTACTACCATTATCGATACATTAATCGCAGATATCCTGTCACTGCACACCAATGTCAGTACAGATTTGATTTCATATTCCACTAAACTATTTCAGATGAACCCATGGAAACATCAGCACCAGTATTTATTGATTCTGTAGCACTACGCTCAGGAACAAGTCTGAGCCATCAGATTGATATCCCCCCCTTTATTACAGCTATTCCTACAGAATGCCTGCTCGTCGGGTACGTTCTCAAACAGAATCACCAACACCCTCAACGATCCATATTTTGCAGACAAATCAATATTGCGGAGCCAGCGCCGTATATAAGAAAGTATTTTGGACGTGTACTGATTCCAGCACTCAAAAAAATCACTCATAGTAGCTGGATACAACAAATGCCTGTCAAATTTGATTACCTTCCCATCGCAAATATTGAAGAAAAAGCCTATAGACTGGCATTGAATATACAAACCATAGTCGCAAAATTATTGTCGAATCAAACTCAGGCTAGCGATATTGAAACGGTACACAATCAGAGATGGCATGATCTTTTGCAAACATCATCTGACAGCCCAATCGATGAAAAATTATTAGATACCAATAAGGCCTGCCAATTTCTTTCTCTCATGCTTGAGCTTCTTCTATACCGGCAAGTGACCCGAAATGATCAGCGACTCCATGCATTGCATCATATGATAAGGGTTATACGGGAATCAGATCAATTAACCCGTACTCAAAAGGCATTTGTTAACGCTTTTTTACAGAATGCAGTACAGGCAGAAAGCGCTATCTTCCAACTTGCCACCGATCGCATAGCGATGCCAAATTCACATCACGATACATTTTATGCATTCCTGATTGAAGATGATAAAACATCTATAGGTCGGCACTCTGGTGAGCACGTCGCCCCCTATCGCCTCGCTGGACAAGTCCATGCACTTTCACTTGCATGGAATATGGATATCGGTGATGGCATTACATATCATCACCTTGAGGCGCTAATGATAAAATTGGGTCATACCTCATATGCAGCCACATACTCCGAGATAGAACTGAATCTTATTGGCAACTTTTCGAAAAGAAATCTGGATATAGTACTCAATCAATCCATTATTGTTTGTGATACTGAAGAAGAAAGGAAAAGAATCACAGATTTGATCAGGGACAATAATATTACTGCACACGCTCTATTTACCGACAATGAGAAAGATGGGGAAGACTTAAGAAAATTGAGCCAACGATTGTTCACACTATCATTCGACTTAAAACATAATAAAACCACATTAAAACGTCATGCCACACCTGAAGATAGAGTGCAAGAAACAACAAAACTAATGGACTTATTTACCAACGACTGCATCGTACTAAAAGAAAAAACAAGAACGATCCAACAAGCATTATTGAATTCAGCAATTGCAACCAAAGAAATAAATCGCTTAAAAAAAGCACATGATGAGACAATAAAAAAACTCATGACGCTTATAATACGAGTCTCGCGCAACATTTTATACATTAATCCATTCCAATCCGGGAACCGTGATCTCACCACCATTCTTCAAGTGTTACTATTCCGATACGCAGAGATACCGTATATAGCCTTAAGTCCTGATGAGTTAGTACATAACACGCCAGAACAGTTGTTGAATAAATTATCAGAAAAATTGACTACCCGCCCAACAATAGAGGCAAGTCAGCTGCTGGATCATCCGATATTTTCATGTATTTTCAAGAATGATGTTGAGCAATTACAACACTATCTAGGTGCTGGCCTCGCGCGCCTGGTCAGCGAGCCATTCCTCGGTGTCCTGCCACTTGTCTATGCATGCGACATTGGCTGCAGCCGCGATGTCATCGACACACTCCTAAAGGCAGGTGCAGAAATCGACCAACACAGTACCTTGCCTTCCAGAAGGAAAGAAGACTATAGTCCGCTGAGAGCAGCGCTCCAACATAACACAGAGAAGCACTATACCATTATCGAATACTTGCTGACTCATGGCGCATCAACCAATGACGCTCTCATTGACTTATTTCAGCTACGTGCCAAAATCCAAGGAGCTGCGTATCAGCGTTTAAGAGGCTTGATATCCAGCGCAGTGCGTGTTGATTGGCCATCAAAATAACCAATGGACACACTAGAAGCGTTCATAAATAGCCATATAGGATATTCTTCGTGGTCATTTCTGAAATGAGCAAGAGACTCTTTTAACCAACAAACCAAGAAAAGCACTCGAAGACAGAAGCATTAAATAAACAAACAACCGCGCATTAATGCGAAAAACAAAATTGTCAGTAAGAATCACTATCAATAGTGGCATCCAATCGAAAAACTAAAAAATACACGGTCAAATAACTAACGATCATAGCTATCAATCCTGCAACCACCAAACTCACCTTTTTTCATTTTCTCAAAGGAGCTTCGGGCACTATGGAAATACAAAAACAGCAACAAAAACAATATTTAATTAACCATATTAAATCTGAATCGAAGATTACAGGCCATCTAGGCTATGTGAAAAGAGAAGATATAATAAATGGTATGATCGTCGAGCCAGATTCCCTGGTTGCTGATAGCATTCTGTTTCACAGAGCCATAAGCTCTGCCACAGTCAGTACACAGGTAGAGACTTCCGATAGTGAGCAAGTCCCCCCCGAAACGCCCGAGACAAGCATTGCTACACCTATGGTGTCACCATATGGGCAAGATGCACAACCAGCTTTGCATCCCATGGGCAGCCTCAATCCCGTTAACCACTGGGCTCAACAATTCGTGCCCCCACCGGCTCAGACAACCCCCAGAGCCGATATACATATCAGAGCTACTGAGTTCTTCGAAAAGCTGGAAAAATTAACACGCATACTATTAGACCCAAACCAATTTTATGAGCATGAATCAAGCTGGTTATTTATGTGGAATTTAAAGAAAGACGGGGCACCAGAAACCTGCCATTACAGTAGCCCATTAGTTCGCACTTTCCATCAAATACTGTCCGTCATGTTTGAACAGCAAGTCTACCAGAGCATAAACTGGCAATCCGATAGAGCAGTTTTTTTTAATCGATTGCAGGCCTGCCTATCAAGCAGTCACTCACTCGACGGGCATCATCGTCAACTATTGGGTGAGTTTATTGATAATGCAAAGCAAACCGATCAAGTACTATATGATTTAGCCGTCCAACTGGGAAATAATACTTTCATCGGGGAGCATCATGATAGACTTTGTGGATTATTAATCGAAAAATCAAACAGAACTCCGGGCAGACACTGTAGCGACACCAGCCCCTACTTTTTGATCAAAATGGCCAATACACTTACATATGTATTAACGACAGATCTCAGCAAGGGGCTGACAACGGAACACGTATTCAACATCGTAATGAAACTTGGACACCCCAGACGATTAGCAGATGCTACAACTTTAGCAGTCACCTTGCCTGTTGAAAGAAAACGTAAAGTTACGGGGTTAAAGGCACTCGTAGAAATGTCAGTTGTCACTTATAAAACACCTAATGAACTGGATAGCACCATTAAAGTCATACGCCACCAGGTCAATTCAAATGAGCGTATTGTGCTGGCCACGCATAATAATGCAGAGCCCAATAGTACAACAAAATCCAGCCTTTCATTTTCTATCAACGTTTTCCGGAAAAAATCCAAAACAATTTGTAATGCGTCGTTTTTCAGATAAGCAGAATAGAGATAGTGATCTTCAAGAGTTAGTGGATACATTTAACAGCAAACTACTAAAAACTCAGAGTCACACTGATCATCCAACACCAGAAAAACTGCGTCACCTAAGATGTCTG
This sequence comes from Kistimonas scapharcae, assembly GCF_039540975.1. Lineage (NCBI taxonomy): Bacteria > Pseudomonadati > Pseudomonadota > Gammaproteobacteria > Oceanospirillales > Endozoicomonadaceae > Kistimonas > Kistimonas scapharcae. The sequence goes on along the minus strand of NZ_BAABFL010000343.1, from coordinate 179 downwards.
GTTATTGAAACTACCCGCAATTTTTTAGTATTACAATCTTTTCCTTCAGGAAATAAAGAATCGGCGATGATGTTAAACATCATGTTATGCAGACTGGCAGGTGCATATTCTGGTTTACTTGAACACCGATTCTGGTCTACTTGAACACCCCCGTCACCTTACGTATTGGCGAGCCTGAT
>NZ_BAABFL010000342.1:0-7104 GCF_039540975.1 Kistimonas scapharcae | reverse complement strand
ATTCCGAGACTGGCAAATATTATCGAATACGCCTCATGCTGGCTGCCATGTGGTCTGCACAGGAGTTTTTGAGTACTTACTCACCATTCATTGTTGAAAGAATATCATGGAAGTTTTTCTGTTCTTGTTCCATGCGCGTAATGGCATCCTGAGCATCTTTAACGAATATGATGTCGCCATTGCTAATCTCTACTTTCGTACTGACCATAACGCCCCCTGATAAAGATTCCGTTCATTTTTTTCGGTATGCTATAGATTCCGCTAAGACCTGTCATTCAGTACCAACCAACACCACCAAAACCCTTTAAAGCCAAGCCTCCCCCATACCGCCGTAATCTGACGGTATGGAAAGAAGCACACTCGCCCTCGCACTCAACAACCAGGCCGGTTCGGATGAACTGAGTTTTCTGGCGCTTAACTTCCAGCTGACCGAAACCAGCACCCTGCCGGAAAAACTCCTGTTAATTCCCGCCGAGACATTCAGCGGCCTGGATGGGCGTGCCTGGAACAACCCCACCCCGGAAAGCGTGGTGGCCACCACCCGCCACATTGGCCGGGACATCCCTATCGATATCGAACACGCCACCGAACTCAAAGGCCCCAAGGGCGAGCCCGCACCGACCCAGGCATGGATACGCCGGGATAACCTGGAAGTGATCGACGGGGCGATCTGGGGCCGGGTGGAATGGAACGACAACGGTCGTCAGTTGGTCGAGGGCAAAGCCTACCGCTACTACAGCCTCGCCTTTTACTGGGACCAACACGGCAACGTGCGTTCGATCAAGTCCGTGGGGTTGACCAGCACCCAAAAACCTGCCGGAATTCCCGGCGCTCAATCATCAGTCACATCAACCAGCAGGAAGATAAAAGTTACCAGACTTATCCCCAATTTCCTTTGAAGATATAGCTATCAGAATCTGGTGCAGACGGAGTAATAACACTGATTCCAGAGCTGTTGTGAGGGTCGAAATATAGCAAATCCATCTAGGTGTAAATGCGTATTTTGTTGTGAGATGCCCTTGACACGAGCTACACTCATACGTAAGTTTCAAACACTTGTTTAAATACGCTATCTTCTACAGCCGTAAATAAGAACAGTCTTCAGGTAATGACCGCTTCGGTGGTCGGAATGATTACAACGAGAATAGCCCGAGGTAGACGCTATGCCTGAGTACAAGGCCCCCCTTCGCGATATCCGCTTCGTTCGCGACGAACTGCTGAACTATCCAGAGCACTATGCCACCCTGCCCGGTGCGGAAGACGCCACCCCGGACATGGTCAACGCCATCCTGGATGAAGGCGCAAAATTCTGTGAACAGGTTCTGGCGCCATTGAATCAGGTGGGCGATCAGGAAGGCTGTACACTGACGGAAGACGGTGTAACCACACCCACTGGTTTTAAAGAAGCCTATCAGCAGTTTGTGGAAGGCGGCTGGCCGTCACTGGCGCATAGCCCGGATCATGGTGGCCAGGGGCTGCCAGAGTCGCTCAATCTGGTGATGAGCGAGATGATCGGTGAAGCCAACTGGTCCTGGGGTATGTATCCCGGCCTCAGCCATGGTGCCATGAACACCCTGAGCGCCCATGGGACGCCAGAGCAGCAGGAAACTTACCTGACCAAGCTGGTTTCCGGTGAATGGACTGGCACCATGTGTCTGACCGAGCCGCACTGTGGTACAGACCTGGGCATGCTGAGGACCAAGGCTGAGCCTCAGGCCGATGGCAGCTACAAGATTTCTGGCACCAAGATCTTCATCTCCGCCGGTGAGCACGATATGGCGGAGAATATCGTTCATATCGTACTGGCTCGTCTCCCTGATGCGCCGGAAGGCACCAAGGGTATTTCACTGTTTATCGTACCCAAGTGTCTGCCGAATGGTGATGGCGGTGCGGGTGAGCGTAACGCAGTCAGCTGCGGCTCCCTTGAGCACAAGATGGGTATCCACGGTAACGCGACCTGTGTCATGAACTTTGACGGTGCAACCGGTTTCCTGATCGGTCCGCCCAACAAAGGTCTGAACTGCATGTTCACCTTCATGAACACCGCGCGTCTGGGTACGGGTCTGCAAGGTCTGGCCCATGCTGAAATCGCACACCAGGGTGCTCTGCGCTATGCCCGTGAGCGTCTGCAGATGCGTGCCCTGACCGGTCCCAAGAACCCGGATGGCCCGGCTGACCCGATTATCGTTCATCCCGACGTTCGCCGGATGCTACTGACCATCAAGGCCTTTGCCGAAGGTAACCGTGCATTGGCCTACTATGCTGCGCGTCTGGTAGATGTTCAGGCGCACAGTGAAGATGAAGAAGCCTGCAAGGCCGCTGACCAGATGCTGGGCTTCCTGACCCCGATCATCAAGGCTTTCATCACCGAAACGGGCTTTGAAGCCGCCAACCTGGGCGTTCAGTGCTACGGTGGCCACGGCTTTATCAGTGAGTGGGGCATGGAGCAGAACGTGCGTGACTGCCGTATCGCCCTGTTGTATGAAGGCACCACCGGTATCCAGGCGCTGGATCTGCTGGGACGTAAAGTGCTGATGACCCAGGGTGAATCGCTGAAAGCTTTCACCAAGGTTGTACACAAGTTCTGCAAGGAAAACGCTGACAATGAAGACCTGAAGGAATTCATCGAGCCGCTGACTGCGTTGAACAAAGAGTGGGGCGACCTGACCATGAAAGTGGGCATGGCAGCCATGAAGAACCGGGATGAAGTCGGCGCGGCATCCGTGGATTACCTGATGTACTCCGGCTACGCCTGTCTGGCCTACTTCTGGGCAGACATGGTGCGGGTTGCCAAGCAGAAGCTGGCAGAAGGCACTACGGAAGAAGGTTTCTATCAGGCCAAGGTGCAGACTGCGCAGTTCTACTTCCAGCGTATCCTGCCTCGGACCCGTACCCACAAGGCCTGTATTGAGTCTGGTGCGGATAACCTGATGGCGATGGATGAAGCTAACTTCGGTGATGTCTGATTCGCTTGATTAACGCGATATAAATGAAATAAAGGCTCCTGTTATGCAGGGGCTTTTTTTGTATCAGGGAGTTTCGTCCAGAATCGCGAAAGATAACAGGGTCACTGGCAGCCCAATCAGCAGGACAAACCATGGCAGTGGATAACAAAGTATCAACAGCCCGGCCACCATCCAGATATGCTTCACCAGCCGTTTCTTTGCCTGATAGCGTCGGCTGAACATGCGGCGGTAAAAGTGGTTGTTGTCGGGGGTACGGCAGTGCATCCAGTCCGGAAACAGGTGTTCATCCAGCCATAGCCTGAGCATTTCTAACAACAGGTGCATAGTCACTCCATTGACAGCAGTATCTTTTAATCTAGCAGTATTCCAGATGGCTGGTGACGGGCAGGACGCAGACATAAAAAACGCCCCAAAAAGGGGCGTGATAAGAGAGCACAGGTTGAAGCAAAATCGTCAACCGATGTGTCGATCAGCTCACTGCCAACACACCGGCTACAACAAATGCATGGCTTTACTTTAATCATCTTGCGGTAAACCGAAATTGATCTGTATCAATGTCGAAGGTTTTATGCGGCAGGTTTCGTTTTTTCTGGTGGGGAAAGGACTGTTTTCCTGCTTATGTCTGTTATCTGCAGACACGTAAGACGTTAGCTGTTTGTTGCGGCAACGTTGCCGGTGACATCCAGACGGGTGAAATCGATGACAACGAATTCATTCTGGCCGGGGTAAATGGTCTGGATCACGGATTTCAGTTCCTCAAGCGTCATATTCTCCTGAACGGCATGCTGTTCATTCAGTGCATCAAAGTGAATGGGCGTCACGGCATTGACGCGAATATGGCAGAAATACTGGTCATCCTCATTACGCGCCACTGTCAGGATTTCGCCGGGCTGGAAGTGGGATTCACTCTGGTCACGGATCGTAATGGTTTTTCGGTCGGCGAGGATATCGGACTCGAAACGGCTGAAGAAGGTGATATTGCGATAAGACATTGACGTCTATCCGGAAAGTAACGGGAGCGGGGAGGATAAACGATTCGCTGTCTCCAACTACTTAGGTTTTCCACAATATATGCTTATGTAAAAACCTTTTTCAGACTCAAACGCCCGTTTGAAGCAGGCCTGAATGGGAGTATGATACGCATCACATACGGATAAACCGAAAAAGAAGACGGGCATCTGCACTGCGGGTGTGAAACATGACAAGAGTGTTGAGGTTGACCTATGGCGGAATACAAGGCTCCGTTGCGTGACATACGCTTTGTGCTGAACGAAGTGTTCAAGGCGGATGAACTCTGGGCCTCCCTGCCGGAACTGGCGGAAGTGGTAGACGCAGAAACGGCAGATGCCATCCTGGAAGAGGGCGCCAAGCTGACCGCCCGTGAACTGGCGCCGCTGAACCGTTCCGGTGATGAAGAAGGGGCTCGCTGGGACAACGGTGACGTCACCACCCCGGCTGGTTTTAAGGAAGCCTTTACGACCTACGCGGAAGGGGGCTGGGTCGGCCTTGCGGGTAATCCTGAATATGGCGGCATGGGCATGCCGAAGATGCTTTCTGTACAGTTCGAAGAGATGATGTACAGCGCTAACAACTCTTTCACCCTGTACCCCACCCTGACTGCCGGCGCCTGCCTGGCCTTGAATGCACACGCATCGGATGAGCTCAAGGAAGCGTATCTGCCGAATATGTATGCCGGTGTCTGGTCTGGCTCTATGTGCCTGACTGAGCCACATTCCGGTACGGATCTCGGCATCATCCGCACCAAGGCCGAACCACAGACGGATGGCAGTTATAGCGTGACCGGCACCAAGATATTCATCACCGGTGGCGAACACGATCTCAACGAAAACATTATCCACCTGGTGCTGGCCAAGCTGCCGGATGCGCCCAAGGGACCGCGTGGTATTTCCCTGTTCCTGGTGCCCAAAATTCTGGTTAACGAAGATGGTTCCCTGGGTGAGCGCAATGGCGTCAGCTGCGGTTCCATTGAGCACAAGATGGGGATCAAGGCATCCGCTACCTGTGTCATGAACTTTGATGACGCTAAGGGATACCTTGTCGGTGAGGTGAACAAGGGCCTGGCGGCCATGTTCACCATGATGAACTATGAGCGCCTGTCCATTGGTATCCAGGGGCTGGGTTGCTCTGAAATGAGCTATCAGAGCGCCCTTGAGTATGCCAAAGAGCGCATCCAGGGCCGTTCCGCGACCGGTGCGACTCAGCCCGACAAGGCCGCTGACCCCATACTTGTACACCCCGACGTGCGTCGTATGCTGCTGAATATCAAGGCGACCACTGAGGCAGGGCGAGCCTTCTCCACGTATGTGGCGAAGCAGCTGGATCTGTCCAAGTACAGCGAAAATGCGGATGAAAAAGCCAATGCTGAAGCGCTGGTTGCGCTGCTGACGCCGATTGCAAAAGCGTTCTTCACCGATGTTGGTCTTGAGAACTGTATTCAGGGACAGCAGGTGTTCGGTGGCCACGGTTATATCCGCGAATGGGGACAGGAACAGCTGGTCCGTGATGTCCGTATTGCCCAGATTTATGAAGGAACCAACGGTATCCAGGCGCTGGATCTTATGGGACGTAAGACTGTTGCCAACGGTGGCAAGTTTTTCGCGGGGTTTGCCCGTGAAGTAAAAACGTTCATGGAGTCCAGCAACACCGGAAAAATGGCTGAATTCAATGCACCGCTGGCAGATGCCTTGAAAAACATGGAAACATTGACAGCCTGGGTTATCGACAATGCAGCCAATAACCCGAATGAAGTGGGTGCGGCATCTGTCGAGTACCTCCATGTCTTCGGTTATACCGCCTATGCCTACATGTGGGCATTGATGGCGAAAACTGCGCAGGATCAACTGGCGGCAGGTACTGAGGAGGAGTCTTTCTATCTCGGTAAGTTGACCACCGCACGTTACTTCTACAAGCGGCTGTTGCCGCGCATTCACAGTCTGTCACAGGCGGTGATGTCCGGTGCGGATCCTCTCTTTGAATTGGGTGATGATCAGTTCTGAGATTCGTGTCAGAGATAATAAAAAAGGAGATCATATTGATCTCCTTTTTTATTGAGAGCTCGTTGTCTGTTATTTACTGGTGGCGGTATTCCGACAACATCCTCTGAGTATACAAGGAAGGGTAATTCAGTAATTCGGACTCTTCAGCCAAACTGTTGACAATCAGCCTTGCCTGTCTGGCAACAAAATCCTGTGCTGGCATTTGATGTCTGTTTTGAGCGTTGGCTGTGGATTCTTGAGAGGCTGCTTTTAGAATTTGCTCTAGTGAGATTGTAACTGAAGCGGTCAAAGGGGCAGCGTGTAATGTTGAGGATACAGCTGGCAGAAATAGTAAGGTGAGCGAAAGCATAAAAAATCTGAATAACTGCATGCAGGCACCTCAGTGATCATTTCTTTGTCAACGTGATAGTCATTCTGATCCAAAGACGGCTGGAGAGGGAGACAATATCAGATAAGATTATCGCTTGTTTGGGGCACTTCTTTAGGTTGGGATCCCGGGAAATTATTCCCGGGAGGCTAGCTGTGCAGCCAATGCCGGATCATCAATAAACCGATTTCGGATACCCTGTAAGTCTGCAATGGTGTTATTGCGTTGAACTTCCTGATCATCGGGCTTATCAATGTTATTCCACTCAAGGAGTGTTTCCAGTGGTGCTTGTAGAGGCAGGTTGTATTGATCGTGCATGTAGAGCAGTGCACGTGCTACGTCGCCTTTAATTGCATCTGCAGGCTCAAGCACGAGGTAGTCCTCTTGTAGCGAACAATTCGGCAATAGTGGTTTGGCTGTATCACGCACATTGCCAAAAACGGTATCCCGACGTTTAAGTTCTACACGAGTCATGATGGGATAGGTGTTATGCAGATCTGTCAGAGCGGCACGGTACATCTCGCTGTCACGTTTGCATTCTGTGTTTGTTCGGCACTGCAGCTCTTCACGCACGGCTTTCAGCGAGTAGATATAGCCGGCGGTGAGGCGGTTACTCTTGTGTGAAAACGCCTGATTGCAGAACAGTGTTGTCCCCCCGTTGGGGTAAAGGCTTTGTAAGTACTCAAAAACTCCTGTGCAGACCACATGGCAGCCAGCATGAGGCGTATTCGATAATATTTGCCAGTCTCGGAAT
>NZ_BAABFL010000341.1:0-6977 GCF_039540975.1 Kistimonas scapharcae | reverse complement strand
GCGTTTTGTGCAAAAACTGTACTCTGTTGCCAAAAGTACGGCCAGCTTGCTCACATTCCCAAGGTTAAGCGGGATTTAAGGCACGCTGACCGATCCGGATATTCTCTCCATGAACTGGTATGTTGAAGGGGTTGACGGCAAGCTGCCCAAATAAAGATTGTTCGCCGGATATTAAACAACCTGACCACCACTCATGGTGGTCAGGTACAAGATTAAGACAACACATTCACCGACCAAATTCACTTCCTGATTCAAGCCTCCTGACAATCCATCAGAAGAACAAGAAATCGGATCAAGAAGCCGTCTGTTACTTTGGCTCGATAAGCCATTCCACCCGGCACTGCCCCTGCCCGTTCGGCGCCAAGCAATCCTTCAGGCGAGGAAGCAATGCCGACAACTGCTCATCCAATTGCCAGGGAGCATTCACAATCACCATGCCGGAACCGTGCATGCCATAATCTTCTGCCTGTTCTGAAACCGCCAGCTCCGCCACCAGAAGATTGGCAAATGGCATTCGAGACAGCTGTTGCAGCAACCAGCGACTCCGGTCGCGTTGGCGTGAAAGAATGGGATACCAGATCGCAAAAATACCCACTGGCCATTTTTTCCAGGCCGAAACCACGGCATTCAGTGTGTGCTGATAGTCCTCCTTGATTTCATAGGAAGGATCAATCAACACCAAACCACGACGCACCGGCAACGGCAGAATCGCAGACAACCTCTCGAAACCGTCACGGTGATAAATAGTGACTCGCCGGTCACGACCCATGTTTTTCCGCAGCACATCAATCTCGCGGTTATGCAACTCCATCAGCACCAGCTTATCCTGCTCACGCAACATGGCGCCGGCAATGGCAGGGGATCCCGGGTAGTACTGCAACGCCCCTTTCGGGTTCAGTTGCCTGATCACGGCATCGTAGGATGAGAGTTCAGGATAATCGCTCAACGCCGCAAACAACCGCCCAATACCCGTTTCATATTCCGCTGTTTTGCGGGCTTCCTCGCTATCCAGCCGGTATAGGCCTGCACCACTGTGGCTGTCAACATAGACAAAGGGCTTGTCCTTGGCTTTGAGCTTTTCAAGGATCAGTGCCTGGGTGGCATGCTTGAGTACATCGGCATGGTTGCCGGCATGAAAACTGTGACGGTAACTGAGCAAAGGCTCTCTCCACAACGTCAGGGTAAGGCTGAAAAAGGCAGGAGTATAGCGGTAACCCTTCAGTCATAGACAGACCGGATAACCAGTATGCTCCCGACGCACGAAAAACAGCATCGTCTCAAACCCCAACAGGTACCCATCCGCAGCCATTACAAAACCTTGCCCCATGTCATAACAATCCTTTGGATTCGCCGCATACAATCGGGCTTTCACCTGGCCAACAACAACATCCAATTCATACGCCACCCATAAAAACGACACTGGCTCCCTCAGCCTGACCAAGGAATTTCGATGTACCGTATTGTTGTCACCGACCTGGACGGCACTCTGCTTAACCAGGAGCACGCCATTTCCGAGAGCTCCAGCGCCATTTTCCGACAACTGAGCGGTGGCATCCGCTTTATCATGGCAACCGGTCGCCCCTGGGGCGATGCCCGCTATTTTCGGGACCAACTCAATATCCCCATATACCTGATCAGTTCCAATGGCGCCCGTGTTCACAGTCCGGAGGATGAGGTGTTAGTCAGTCACGATCTGACACCGGATCTGCTGACCGCGCTCTACACACTATCCGAGCAATTTGCAGATGACACCCTGATGAGTGTCAACCAGGAAGACCGCTGGTTTGTCACCCGAGCCTTCCCCGAGCTGGCTGAATACCACAGGGATTCCGGTTTTACCTACCTGGTTAGCGCGGCAGCAGACATGCCTCACCAGGGTGTCTGCAAGGTATTCTTCAACGCCAGAAACCGTAACGCCCTGCTCCCCCTGGAAGCCATCATCAGAGAGTCGCTGGGTGAGCAGGTCAGTATTACCTGGTCATCACCTGAATGTCTGGAAATTATGGCCGCCGGCGTCAACAAAGGGCAGGCACTGGCGGAGCTGCTGCCGCGACTGCACGCCAAACCCGGAGACATTATGGCATTTGGCGATGGTCTCAATGACCTGGAGATGCTTTCCCTGGTCGGGCGCGGTGTATGCATGCAAAACGCCGACCCCTTGCTGAAGAGCAGACTTCCTAGCCTCGATACAACCCTTTCAAATCACGAGCACGGCGTGGCCTGCTACCTGCGTGATTACTACCTTGGCGAACGAACAACAGCCTGATGCCTGGCCGCGATATCTCTCTATCGCGGCGTTACACTGCCAGACAGCCACCTCTTCGCTTCAATGTAAAGAACTACACTTCATGCCTAGCTAACCAGTGCATTTGGTCTAAGCTGCCTTGCTCTATCAATAAGGAGGCATTCCGTGTCAGCAAAGCATTGCTCGCTCATACTCGTCTGTCTGTACTGCTTGCCGTTTATATCCCCCTGGAGCATGGCTGAGAAGCCAACGCAGAAAAACAGCGAAAATTTACAGCGCAATACCCGGCTCCAGCCTTACCTGGGCACCCATAGAACCTATCCAAGCCCCCGCGCCATACCCACCGAACCTGCTGGTTGCCAACTGTTACACATCAACCACCTGGGTCGACATGGCTCCCGTTACCCTATTGAACTGGATGATGTTCTGGCGCTGGTCAATGAATATGAAGGACTGGTCGGAGCCCGGCCACTGACCAAGGCTGGCAGCCAGTTACGTGTTGATATTCATCGTATGGCTGACTGGTTACGCAACAACCCCACACTAATCGCCCAACTGACCGAGAAAGGGATCAATGAAGAGCAGGCCCTGGGGCAGAGGGCTGCAAGAATGCTCCGGCCTGAGACTCGCAATAGCCAGCAACTCAGCATCGCGACGGGCACCAGCCAAACGGACAGGACACAACACAGCCTGAGAATGTTTCAGGAAGGGCTGAGCCGGGAACTGGGTGACAACATGCACGTGATAGTGCGTCCGGTGATGCCTGCAAAAAAAATGGCTGAACTACTCACCCCGTTTTTCCATTGCCCACGCCTGGATCGTGTACTCAAGCCCCTGGCGAAATCAGCGACTGCCGACTACATCGCCAATCTCAGCCATTCGCACCCGGAAGTCGCCACCCGATTCGCTGATCACCTGATCCCCGGCCTGTCAGACGCAAAAGTCATTCGCCTGGCCATTAACCTCTTTCAGCTGTGTCGCATCGAAAACCCTCTGGACCGGTCCTTCGGTATCTGCAACACCTTCACTGACTGGACGTCGGACGATAGCTGGCTGGGACTGGTGCAGTGGCTTGGCGATGTGGCTAACCATATTTACTATTACAACATGGGGCCGGCCATCGTCATGGAGGATATCCAGTCCAGCATGGGCATGCCTATCCTTCGACATTTCCTAGATACTACAGACGCGGCTGCGCGGGATGAATCTGATGTCCGGGCTCACTTCCGCTTTGCTCACGACTCAACCCTATCCCCCCTCCTGCAGAGTATTGGCATCATCAAAACCCGCGGCATGGAAGAAGAACGCTACCTAAGTTGGAATACGTCCCGTCAATTACCGATGGCCGCCAATCTCTACTGGCAACTCTATGAGTGCCGTGAAGGACTCAAGGTCAGGATGCTGATGAATGAGAAAGTGGAACCTTTCCCCTTCCCGCCCTGCTCAAAACAGGAACTCTGCGACTGGCGAGAAGTAAAACAGCACTACAAACATGCGGATTACCAAGACCGAATGGGAAAAGCCTGTTCTGTTGATGAGCACAACATCCAACCGCTCACATCCTCCACTCATGAGGCGGAACCCTCAGCGTCAGGCAATATGATTTAGGGAATGATCGCAAACGGAAGGGAAATGTATGGAAGCGGAAGGCTAAGAAACGGCCAAAAAAAAGCGGACAATTGATATTGTCCGCTTTTTTGAAACTGGTCGGAGCGAGAGGATTCGAACCTCCGACCCCCACAACCCCATTGTGGTGCGCTACCAGGCTGCGCTACGCTCCGACAACAACAAAACAGGGCGTAGCCCTCGTCAGCTGCGGAATGCATACTACGTCACCCGCCTTGCCGATGCAATATAGGGAAATCCCGAAAACCCTCAATGCGTAGTCTCTGCCCAGACTTACGAATCGACTGCTTCCTTTCATCATTCCCGGAAGCCTCTTCTGAAAGACACACACTTCAGCTGTGCCAAATCTGACGGGAGAACAAGCATGAAAATAGTGCTCACATTGCATGCTGTTTGGCCATCTTAAACGCCGCCCTTTCCACAGGAGGCAGCGCATGAGGATATATCCGTAAGACGAAAAAAGAACAAGCAAGTTCATCAGATTACTGACTATCGGATCCGATATAGCTGAGAATGCGCAAACATGCCACCTTGTGGATCAGGCAAGCTACATTGCAACCGCCAGACTCACCGCACGCGCGGCATGTATAGCAGTGGTGTCATACAGAGGCACAGAAGTATGCTGAGATTGCACCAACAAACCAATCTCCGTACACCCAAGGATAATGGCTTCAGCGCCCCTCTCTGCCAGCCTATCAATCATCGCAAGGTATTGCTGCCGGGATTCATCAGTTACCCGCCCCAGGCAAAGCTCGGAATATATGATGTTGTGTGCACTGGCCTGTTCCTGATCATGCGGCACCAGCACATCTATACCGTATCGGTTTATGAGTCTACCTTTGTAAAAATCCTGCGCCATGGTGAACTGTGTGCCGAACAGCCCGACTTTACTAACACTGTCATTAACCAGTTGCTCAGCGGTGGCATCAGCAATATGCAGCAATGGAATGGAGATGGCCGCTTCAATGGCCGGGGCAACCTTGTGCATGGTATTAGTGCACAAAAGCAGGAAGTCCGCCCCACCCGCTTCCACTGATTGGGCTGCGCGGGCAAGAATAACGCCAGCGTCATCCCATCGCCCCTGCTGCTGGAGGGTTTCGATGGCATCAAAATCGACGCTGTAAAGGCACAACTTTGCCGAATGCAGCCCTCCTAACGCCTGCCGGACCCCCTCATTGATGACGCGATAATAACTGGCGATGGATTCCCAACTCATCCCACCGAGAAGCCCTATGGTTTTCATAACCATTCCTGCACTATTGATTATTATTTAACGGTTTACCGCCATGGAATCACCATCAGACGACAGTCTGTATTGATCAAAAATCCCTTCTCCAATATTAACAATTGCCTCATTACGTTGTTCAAATGATGCATTTGTTTGCGTGATATAAATGCTCACAATAAACGGGGCATGATTCTCAGCCCAGACAACAGCAGTAATTCCCCGAGAGCCATAACCACCCGCACCAGATCGATCAGCAATTTGCCAGCCGGCCGGCAACACAGAGCGCAGCAGGCTATCGGCTACCTGGTTATCCTTCATCCACTGCGTGAGTTGCTTTTGCGCCTCGGATGATAGCGCCTTACCAAACAGCAAGGCATTGAGCGTGGCTGTGATAGCGTTTGGGGTCGTGGTATCACGAGGATCCCCCGGACGCGCCTCGTTAAGTTCTGTTTCGTAACGATCCAGCCGGGTTGTGGTGTCGCCGAGATCACGGAGATACTGTGTCAGCGCCTCTGGTCCACCGATCTGCTTCAGGATGATATTGGCCGCGCTATTGTCACTCATCTGCAGGGTGGCGACGCAGGCCTGCTCAAGTGTGATGGTCTGCCCACTGTATTTTTCCAGCACCGGAGACCATGACACCAACGATGCTTTCTCAACAGTAACCGGATGATGCAGTGTAACCCTGCCTTTAGCCACATCATTCAGCAGTTTAGCGCAGGCGAGTGTTTTGAAAGTGCTCATCAACGGGACACGCTCGTCGCCATTGTAACTCCAGTGCTTTTGTGTGGCCGTGTCATACACTGATACGCCTACATGGGCATGTAGTGTTTTCTCCACACGGTTAATGACCTGTTCAACGGAATCGCTGGAGGCCGCCCACACAGTGGTGCCACTCACCAACAACACTGCGAGTGTGCAAACAGTCAAAAAGGGAAAACGACTATTCATTCTCATACGGCTTCAGAAAATCTTGGAAGGGGGAGAATTATCGGCATATCTTTTCTACCGGCAACAACTGGTATTAAGAGGTGTGCGTAAAGGCAATACAGCCTCTGACAATCGTTGATTAAGCCTCAATATTGAGGAATATGACACTTACCAGACGATCAGCGTTGGCATGACAAATGACAAACTCACAACAGACATCATTGGCACGCCTGAGCGACCACTCAACCCACCTGCAATGCCATAAAAGCAATAGCGATATACCGCAATAACTTACCCACTGTAACCAGCAAGACAAACCAACGCAGGTGAATTCGCAGAATCCCAGCCATCACGGTCAGTGGATCACCAATCACCGGCACCCAGGCAAACAACAACGAGGCAATACCGTATTTGGTGAAACGCTCCTCCGCCCGCAGGAACTCCTCGTCTGACATTTTCAGACATTTCTGGATCACACCCTTGCTGGCCCAGTAACCCAGCGCATAGTTGGTCAACGATCCCAGCACATTACCTACCGTAGCCACTGCAACCAGAGCGACAGGCGACAGGCTGCTTAACAACAACGCACCCAGCACCAGCTCCGAACCAAGGGGTAAAATCGTTGCGGCAAGAAAGGCCGCAACAAAAAGGCCGAAATAGCCAAATTGTGCAAAATATTCCATAGCGTTTACGACTGGTTTCCGAGTATCAACACGCCAAAAAATGCGTCTATATACAACGAGAACGTACTGGCGGGAAGTATCGAAGAGCCATTAATAGCCCTGTTCACGTTTCCTGTATGTACAATAAGTAGGACGTGTTGGTCACAGAATCGGGTAAACATCAGGCAAAATAAACCTGGTGGTTACTAGGGGCTGTTGACGTTTCATTGAAAGCCTTGAACCAAGCCTGAAAATCCGCAGTATGTTGCTACCGCTCATGCTTTCA
>NZ_BAABFL010000340.1:0-6876 GCF_039540975.1 Kistimonas scapharcae | reverse complement strand
TTCCGAGACTGGCAAATATTATCGAATACGCCTCATGCTGGCTGCCATGTGGTCTGCACAGGAGTTTTTGAGTACTTACGGTGGGATGAAAAGTATCGCAGTTCTGATCGTTGTCCAGACGATACTTTTTTTTCTGATCAAGTACAGGCTTGTTTAAATAACAATGAATCAGGAAAAGATTATCAGTACAAGTTTTATTCTCCTTGGCTCGGGACTGCTGGAGTGTATTGCCCGGAAGTGTCATCCATTTTCAGCACGCCTGCTTATTCTGGTCGATACGCTGTCATTGATGAGGAAGTAGGATCTGGTTATCGTTTATGTAACTGGTGGCAAAATAACCCAGTATTATGCTCTGGGCAGGAGCTTGATTTTGGTTTTTACCGATTTAATTGGCCCATTCGCTGTAATAATAGCGATGCTGCATTTGTTGCGGGTCAGCGGACATGCTTTCCTCGAAGCTGGTTCGGTGATGGCAGGTCTGACTGCACGGATGGCTCTGATGAGTGGGATCTTAATAATCAAACCTGTACTGAGAAAGCGCTCAAGCCCTACTGTAATGTTACGGGTCTTTGCAGTGATGACTGTGAACCGATTCAGGTGGCAGTGTTCTCGACGCCAGTGATACCGATATTCGTGCCAGAACCAACACAGACACCTGAGTCTCCAGGTCCGGCATTTAAAAATCATAGCAATGAAGAGCAAATTGGCATTGCACTTGGTATTGGGGGTTCTCTTTTTGTTGTGACTCTCTTTAGCGGCGTTTTTGCCTGGAATGCCGTTATGATTCGCCGAAGGGAACCCGATATAAGTTTGTGTGCCCTCTTGGCTCAATCTGCGAGCACGACCTTTAATTGTGCAAGATGGTTCCGGTGCAGAGGAGAGCAACTTCAGGTGGCAGTTGGTAGTAGTTCATCACACGTAGGCGATGTGGAAGAAGCTTCAGGCCTGAATGCATCATTGCACGAAGATCGCTTGCTGGCTGGCTTAGAGGCCTATTTCGAGACGGCTTGTCCTACCTATGAGGAGGCTATGGAGATGGATGTGGTGAGTTTGCCTCCTCCTGAGGAGCTTCCTTCCTATGAAGTGGCTACGAGCTCGGTCTAAATCGATACGGCTTTACTACTCTTTTATAAGCTTGCCTTGTTTTGCTGAGTTTAGAGGGGGTTGCCTCGGTAATGTGCCCGTCGTAGTGTAAGTTTGCACAGTGTTCAGTCAGGACAGATTAAAAGCAATACCTTGCTATTCTCTTGTGATTTCCCAATCTTGTGAGTGGTGGTATGTATGAAGCTTTTATTATCGCTTTTATTAAGTATCTGGCCGGCTTGGGTTTATTCTGTCGGTCCTGTGCCGGGTGAGTTTATCCTTGAGCCGCATACATTTGATGGATCGAATCTGATGACTGATCAAGATATCCAGCAAATGGTCCATGAAAACCGCGAAGCGATTAATATGCAGCATGTGCATTTGAATTCGGTCTATCCGGATTTGCGCAGGGTGTCGCTTAGCAATGAAATTCTTTATCTAAAACCTTCATGGCCGGAAGGGCCTTATACCTATACCCGAGACGGGCAGACGTACACGGTGAATGCCAGGGATGTTGACCTCAATCTGGGGGCGGCTCTGCATCAAAGTCCATCGCCATCGAGTGGGGATACCATTGATAACTCAGCGGGTCAGGCGGCGTTATCGGCCTTCAATAGTATTAAGCGAAGGGTTGATCGTCAGTCCAAAGCTATCAGTGTGAATGCTGCATTTGCGGCATTGCCAGCAGGTTATATGCCTGACAAAACATTTGTTGCGATAGGTATGGGGCGCTTTGATGGCTATAACGGTACGGCGTTGGGACTGTCCAGGCAATTTGATAGTGGGGTGATGGTGCAGGCCCGGTACGGCGTCTCCGGCAATACCTCGGTGAAATCGGCAGCGATTGGTTTCGGTTTCTAGTGAATTATCCCTGCTTGCTCTATTTGTTCGGTATTGGCTCGTTGGATATAGCATTAATGCGCGCTTGCTGTGGGTAAAGTCCCTATTATTGTCTTGCGCATATGCCCTTGTCAGGATTTGCATCTCCCTTGATTTCCCGTAGAATACACCGCCTTTACGGGTAGAGGCTCGGGTCTCTGTGCGTCCGGTACTGCTGTACAGACGTTCTGTTTGATGGGTTGTCCTGAGTGATCAGGTGGCCATGAAACCCCGTAATGCCGGAAAGCAAAGACTACAGGAAGACAGATTCCATGGTAACTATTCGTCTTGCCCGGGGCGGCTCCAAAAAGCGTCCCTTCTACCATCTGACCGTTGCTGACAGCCGCAATGCACAGGGTGGCCGTTTCATCGAGCGCGTGGGTTTCTTCAACCCGGTTGCCCGTGGTCAGGAAGAGCGCGTACGCATCGACCGTGAGCGCGTTGACTTCTGGCTGGCGCAGGGTGCTCAGATGAGCGACCGCGTTAAGCAGCTGGTCAAGGCTGCCTGATGAGCGTTGCCGGTGCAGCTGTGCGTCCGTCTGGGCAGTCCTTCGGGGCTGAACAGGGTGTGACCATGGGGCGTATCACCTCGGTATACGGCGTGAAGGGCTGGGTGAAAGTCTATTCCTTTGCCGATCCGATGGAGAATATCCTCAAATACCGGCAATGGTTGTTACGGTATCCGGACGGTCGTACTCAGGCCGTTACCATCGATGGCGGTCGCAAGCACGGCAAGGGCATTGTTGCCCATGTCGCAGGTTGCGATGACCGGGAACGCGCCCTGCAATTTGCCGGGACGGATATCCTGATCGGCCGTGATGAGCTGCCGGAACTGGAAGCGGGTGACTATTACTGGCACCAGCTCGAAGGTCTGACAGTGCTTGCCCTCACCGAATCTGGCGATGAGGTAAACCTGGGCAAGGTAGACCATCTGATCGAGACAGGCTCCAACGACGTCCTCGTACTGCGTGCTGCCAAAGGCAGTATCGACAAGCGGGAACGGATGGTGCCTTATCTGCTTGATCAGGTGGTGCAAGAGATAAACCTTGAAGAAGGGTTTATGCGGGTCCTTTGGGATCCGGACTTTTAAAAATGTGGTTCGGTGTTGTCACCCTGTTTCCCGACATGTTTCGGGCGATTACCGATTTCGGTGTCTCCGGGCGCGCGGTGAAGCAAGGACTGATCGAGGTGAATACCTGGAATCCCCGGGATTTCACCCACGATAAACATCGGACAGTGGATGACCGGCCTTATGGCGGTGGTCCCGGCATGTTGATGAAAATTCAACCTCTGCGTGATGCGATTCGGGCAGCCAAGGCTGCCGCAGGTCCTGAAGCCCGTGTTATCTATCTGTCGCCGCAGGGTCGCAAGCTCGACCAGGCTGGCGTGGAAGAGCTGGCCGCACGATCGCGGCTGATACTGGTTGCAGGACGCTACGAAGGCATTGATGAGCGTCTGGTGGAAACCGAGATCGACGAAGAGTGGTCTCTGGGGGACTACGTGCTGAGCGGCGGTGAGCTGCCGGCAATGACACTCATTGATGCAATATCGCGCTTTGTACCGGGCACCCTGGGTCATAAGAATTCCGCTGAAGAGGATTCTTTTGCCGAAGGACTGCTGGACTGCCCTCACTACACCCGTCCTGAGGTGTTCGAGGAGCGCCAGGTGCCTGAGACGCTGCTGAGCGGTGACCATGAACGGATCCGCAAGTGGCGTCTGAAGCAGTCGCTGGGACGTACCTGGCTGCGTCGACCGGACCTTCTCGAAGGGCGGGCGATGAGCAGGGAAGAAGAGCGGCTGCTGGCAGAATTTATCGCAGAGTCCGGCCGGACGGCGGTAAACGACAGTCCTGAAGCAGAGTAATCTGCGGACCGTAATTGACTGACTTTGGGAGCATTTTGCACATGAGCAAAAACAAGATTATTGCCCAGCTCGAAGCTGAGCAAATGGAGAAAGAAGTACCTGCTTTCGGTCCCGGTGACACCGTGATCGTACAGGTCAAGGTAAAGGAAGGCACCCGTGAGCGTCTGCAGGCGTTCGAAGGTGTGGTTATCGCCAAGCGTAACCGTGGTCTGAACTCTGCTTTCACTGTTCGTAAGATTTCTAACGGTGTGGGCGTTGAGCGTGTATTCCAGACTTTCAGCCCGCTGGTAGCAGAAATCCAGGTCAAGCGTCGCGGTGACGTGCGCAAGGCCAAGCTGTACTACCTGCGTGAGCGTAGCGGCCGTGCTGCGCGCATCAAGGAAAAGCTTAACTAATCCCGACCGTTTCATTTTCGCTTTCCGGCGGAAAAAGGGCAGCCAGCAGGCTGCCCTTTTTTTATGCCATCCAATAGGCAGTTTGGTACTAATGTGGCAAGAAGGGGGCATGGTGAGTATTGTCAGATTGGCCTTGTCTGGGTGTTGAGTGGTCATGATATTTGGCGATGTTAGTTGCCTTGCATGATGTCGCTTTGTTAGAGGGCATGTTTCCATTTTGGTTGTAGTGTTTACCGGTTAGCCTTGAATGTTGAACCTTCAGAGTGTTCTCGTTGTCTGAAACGTGTAGTGATTGGTACGCTAAAGCCATTGTCTGTTAACTGGATTATTTTGTGGCAAATACCCTGATTGATCAGTTTCTTGAGAGTCTATGGTTGGAGAAGGGCTTGTCGGACAATAGTCTGTCGGCCTATCGAAGAGATCTTGACCAGCTTTCTGCGTGGTTGGAGCAACACGGTAAAACGTTAATGGATGCAACTCATCCATTGTTGCAGCAGTTTTTAGGCTGGCGGGCTGAGCAGGCATATAGTGCCAGGTCGACAGCGAGGGTGCTGTCTGCCATTCGGGGGTTTTATCGTTATCTCTTACGTCGGGAATTGATCAGTGAAGATCCGGTGTGTTTGATTGAGTCCCCCAGGCTGGGTCGTCAGCTGCCCCAGTCGCTCAGTGAGACGGATGTGGAGGCGTTGCTTCAGGCGCCGTCGGTGGTGCGGCCGCTGGAGTTTCGGGATCGTACGATGCTTGAGCTTCTATATGCCAGTGGCTTGCGTGTGTCGGAGTTGGTTGCCCTGAAAACCGGGAATGTCAATGTTCGCCAGGGCGTGGTCAGGGTGCTGGGTAAGGGGAGTAAGGAGCGGCTGGTGCCATTGGGTGAAAATGCCCTCGACTGGTTGGAGCGATATCTGGTTGATGGCCGGCAAGCGCTGTTGGGGGAAGTGCGGACGGATACCCTTTTTCCCGGGCGGCAGGGCAAGCCGATGACCCGGCAGGCGTTCTGGCACCGCATCAAGAAATATGCCATCAAAGCCGGTATCGACAAGCCGCTGTCACCCCATACATTGAGGCATGCCTTTGCGACGCACCTGTTGAATCATGGAGCCGATTTGCGTGTTGTCCAGTTACTTCTGGGGCATAGCGATCTATCTACAACACAGATTTATACCCATGTGGCCAGGCATCGACTACAGCAGCTCCATGCTGAGCATCATCCGAGGGGATAATGGTATGAATCGTTCAATTTGAGTGTCGTGAAATGGGGTATGACTCGGTACACTATGCCGTTTGGGACTATGGTTAAATTATCTGTTATTGACTCAATGAGGATGCTTATGCGGTTCTTTTCAATTTATCTTGCGTCGCTGCTTTTGCTGGTCTCCGTGGGAGGTCATGCAAAGGAGGCGGTTGCTGAGGCATCCGTTACTGATAAGGCATCTGTTAGCATCCGGAACAGTCTCAAATCGATTGATCCCGCGATTCCCATTGAATCCGTGACGGAAACGCCGATGAAGGGTGTTTTTGAAGTGGTTTTGTCCGGCAATAATGTGCTCTACGCCAGTGCAGATGGGCAATACCTTTTCCAGGGTGACCTGCTGAAGCTGGAAAATGGCGAGATCAATAACCTGACCAATGGTGTCAGAGCCAAGGCCAACAAGGCAGAGTTGGGGAGACTCTCGAAAAAGAACATGATTGTCTTTTCACCGACAGGCGAAGTTCAGGGTGTGATTTACGTTTTCACTGATGTGGACTGTGGTTATTGCCGGAAACTGCATACAGAGGTAGGTGAATTGAATAGCCTGGGGATAGAGTTGCGTTATGTTGCCTTCCCCCGCGGTGGGCAGCGTTCACCGGCTTACAAGAAAATGGTATCTGCCTGGTGCTCTGATGATCCCCGGCAGGCCATGAATATTCTCAAGAGTGGTGGCTCCATTCCCGATAAGTCTTGCATCAACCCGGTTGATGAGCAGTACGAGCTGGGTGTGAAAATGGGGATTCGTGGTACCCCGGCGATTTATCTGGAAGATGGCACCTCTATTCCTGGTTATCGCCCCGCTAAGGATATTGCCAGCATGATGGGGCTTTTGCCTGAACAGGCTGTGACCAAAAAGTAACCGTCGCTGTTTTTCAGGGTTTGATGGATGCGCCGTGTTTATCACGGCGTTGTTGTTTTTAGGTGCCTGCTATCCCGGTTGTTTCGATCTGCCATTCTGCATATTCGTTAGTAGGGGGCGTGCATTGTCTATTATCAGTCTTATTTTTCCCTATCCTTGAAGCCGCTTATGACTGCAGATGTACAGCGTTATCTGGACAGGATCGAGTTTGTCCGCAACCCCGATTGCAGTGCTGAATGTCTCAGGGCGTTACATGTCGCGCATTTGAATCATGTTCCTTATGAAACAATCGATCTTCGGCTGGATATCCCCGTATCGATGGACATAGAGGCTATTTATAAAAAGGTGGTTCTCCGGCGTCGGGGTGGATATTGTTATGAGTTGAATCGGTTATTTGCGTGGCTGTTACGCAAGCTGGGTTTCAAGCTGCATTATTTGTCGGCCTCGCTCTGGCATGGTGAGAGAGGGTTGCGTATTCTGGCACAACTTGAACACCGATTCTGGTAACTCTTGAACACCCATTCTGGTAAGTCTTGAACACTGATTCT
>NZ_BAABFL010000339.1:0-6632 GCF_039540975.1 Kistimonas scapharcae | reverse complement strand
GAAAGCATGAGCGGTAGCAACATACTGCGGATTTTCAGGCTTGGTTCAAGGCTTTCAATGAAACGTCAACAGCCCCTAGTAAAGTAACAGTGACATCCCTTTGGGTTATTTTCACAATGCTCGTCGCTGGTATGACCCTTTCCCGGATAATGCCAGTAGGAGTACACTCTCTACGATTTACCGGGAAAGCCGGTCAGATAAAAAGCAGAACATCAGCGCAGCCAGGGGAATAATAAGACCATGCGTTACTGGAACAGCTGGGGCACAGACACCACAGAAAAACCCACCATTACTGAAGGCGCCCGCCAGTTTGTCAGGGAAAACCTGGGAGAAGGCAGAATCCTGCCGCAGGCGACCCTGGAGGAGGTGTGTGCCAAGGTGCCAGCGTCACGCCTGCCAGATCATGAATTGATTTGTAAGGATGTTGAGCACCGTGTCCGTCATGCCCGTGGGCAGTCCTTGCCGGACTGGGTCGCCATGAAAAGCGGGGTGTTTGACCGTTTTCCGGATGGCGTCGCTTATCCGGAAACCCCCGATCAAATCCGCGAATTGATGGATCTGGCTCGAGAGAAGGACTTTGTCATTATCCCTTATGGTGGCGGCACCAGTGTTGCCGGGCATATCAATCCTCCGGCACTGGATAAACCGGTGTTGACGTTAAGCCTTGAGCATATGAACCGTCTGGTCAGTCTTGATACTGAAAGCCAGGTTGCCACCTTTGGCCCGGGAACGCCCGGCCCCATGGTGGAGGCGCAGCTGGCCCGCAGTGGCTACACCCTGGGGCATTTCCCGCAATCCTTTGAGTTGTCCACGATTGGTGGCTGGGTCGCCAGCCGTTCCAGTGGCCAGCAGTCATTGCGTTATGGCCGTATCGAACAGCTGTTTGCCGGCGGTCGTCTGGAAACCTTCGAAGGTACGCTGGATATCCCGACCATGCCAGCGTCTTCCGCCGGACCTGATATTCGTGAAATGGTGCTGGGCTCCGAAGGGCGTATGGGGGTGCTTTCCGAGGTGAAAGTGCGGGTGAGCCCGACGCCTGAAAAAGAAAAGTTCTTTGTCGTTTATTTTCCAAACTGGCGAGACGGTTTCAACTGCACAAAAACTGCCGTTCAGTCACGGATTCCGCTTTCCATGTTGCGGTTATCCAATGCTACGGAAACGTTCACCCAGCTGAAGCTGGCAGGGCATGAAGACCTTATTGCCATGCTCGAAAAATACCTGCGTTTCCGGAATGTTGATGAAGGCAAATGCATGCTGACGTTTGGTATCACCGGTACCCGTGCCCAGTACCGCGCGGCACATCGGCAGATACGCCGACTGGTACGTCACTATAACGGTGTTGGCATGACCATCGGCGATCGTATCGGGCGCATCTGGGAAAAGGGGCGTTTCCGCTTCCCGTATTTGCGTGAAAACCTATGGCAGGAAGGTTATGCCGTCGACACGCTGGAAACGTCCGTGGACTGGAGCCGTGTGGACAATACCCTGAACGCCATGGAGGATGCACTGCGTGGTGCGCTGGCGGATCAGGGAGAGAACGTGCATGTCTTTACCCACCTGTCACATTTTTATGCACAGGGTTCCAGCATTTACACCACGTACCTGTTCCGCTGCGGAGAAACCTACGAAGAAACAGTAGCGAACTGGCGGAAGCTGAAAAGTGCAGCCTCTCAGGCGGTCGTCGCCCATGGCGGTACTATTAGTCATCAGCACGGTGTGGGGCGAGATCATGCACCTTACCTGTCCGCTGAAAAAGGTGAGTTGGGAATGGCGGCAATCAGTACCCTGTGCCAACGTTTTGATCCGGAAGGTCGCCTGAATCCGGGAGCACTGCTGGAAGCCTGATCGGTCACCTGAGAACGGCCGGATAACCAAGAAGTCTGACAAAAGAGGCAGGCCACATGAGTGAAGCGAACCGGGGACCGCTGGGGGGATCGCGGGACGAAATACTGACTGCGCTGCGGACAGCCGATGAATGGGACCTGATTGTGGTGGGTGGCGGTATTACCGGCGCCGGTATTCTGCGAGAAGCGGCCCGCTGCGGTCTGCGTTGCCTGTTGCTCGAACAAAAGGATTTTGCCTGGGGAACGTCGAGCCGTTCCTCCAAGATGGTGCATGGCGGGCTGCGCTACATTGCCCAGGGGCAACTGAAACTCACCCATGATTCGGTACGGGAGCGGGAAAGACTGCTGAATGAAGCGCCGGGGCTGGTGGAGCGCAGTGAGTTCACCATGACACATTACAAGGGAGGCTTTCCCGGTCCCCTGGCCTTTTCAGCGGTGATGAATGTCTACGGTGCGTTGGCGGGAAAGCGCAGTCATCGTTTTTATTCTGCGGACAAACTGAGTGCCCAGATTACGCCAGGTATTCGTGAGGAAGGACTCAAGGGCGGAACCTGCTTCCACGATGCAATTGTCGACGACGCCCGGCTGGTGCTTCGTGTTCTCTATGAAGCTATGCACAACACCACTGCCCAGGCTCTGAACTATTGTCGTGTTGAATCGCTTCTTAAGGCAGAGGGACGTGTTGCTGGTGTCAATGCCGTGGATGAGCTGACCGGTGAAACCTTTTCCCTGAAAGCGCGTGTTGTGGTCAATGCGACAGGTGTCTGGACCGATACTCTGCGCAAAGAGGTCGGACAGTCGGCGGTTGTGCGCCCCTTGCGTGGCAGCCACCTGGTCGTCCCTTCCTGGCGCCTTCCTGTGGCCCAGGTCTGTTGTTTCATGCATCCTGCGGATAAACGACCCGTGTTTATATTCCCGTGGGAAGGGCACACAGTGATCGGTACCACGGATCTGGATTACCCGGAATCGCTGGATGAAGAACCAGCAATCAGCGAAGAAGAAATCAGTTACCTGCTGGACGCGACTAACCATCAGTTTCCCGGTGCGGTGATTGTCAGGGAGGATGTGATTTCCACCTGGACAGGTGTTCGCCCGGTGATCAGCAGTGGCAAGGATGTGGATCCCTCAAAAGAAAAACGTGAGCATGCCATCTGGGATGATCACGGGTTGATTACTGTCTGTGGAGGCAAGCTGACGACATTCCGCCTGATTGCACTCGAAGTCATGGCCGGTATTCGCCGTTATATCTCCGGGGCTGATGGTTTCAGTCCACAGGCACCGATTTTCTCCTCATCGGCTGCAACGCAAACGGTTTCCAAGTTTAAGCGTGATTCAGAAAACGTTCTGCGTCGTCTGAAAGGACGTTTTGGTTTTGCGACGGAGGATGTGGTTGCAGACATACAGGACACGGAATGGACACCCGTTGCCAATACCGATTGTTTATGGGGGGAGCTGCGTTGGGCTGCCCGGCATGAGCAGGTGGTTCACCTGGATGATTTGTTGTTACGCCGGACGCGTATTGGGAATCTGCTGGAAAACGGCGCCCAGGGGGAGTTGCGACGTATCCGCGCCATCATGCAGGAAGAAGCGGGTTGGGATGCCGAACGCTGGATTCAGGAAGTTGGGCGTTACCAGGCGCTGTGGCGTAAGGCGTACTCCATCGCCTCATAGCCCACGGCTGTTTTGTCGCTGATTGCACGAAAAAAAGAATAACAGAGCAGGTCGCAGTTGCAGGCCTGCCGCAGGAGTAACCGGATGTCGCAGGAAAAGTACTTGCTGGCTATCGATAACGGTACCCAGAGTGTACGGGCCTTGTTGTTTGACCTGCAGGGGGAACTGGTAGGTAAATCACGGGTTGAACTGAATCCTTATTTTTCACCGAATCCGGGATGGGCGGAGCAGGATCCGGATTATTACTGGCAAGCTGTGGGTCGTGCCTGTCGGGAACTCTGGCGAGAGACCGAGATTCCTGCGAGTGCTGTCAGTGGTGTGTCAGTGACGACACAGCGTGGCACTGTCGTCTGTGTCGATAAGCAGGGAAAATCGTTGCGTCCGGCTATTCTCTGGCTGGATCAGCGACGTGCTGACACCAAAGAGGCAATCGGCGGCGGCTGGGACCTGATCGCCGCGGTGACAGGTCTAAGGGAAACACTGGATTATTTCCGCAGCAAATGCCAGGCGCGCTGGTTGGCGCAGAATCAGCCAGATCTTTGGAAAAGTACCCATAAATTTCTGCTGCTATCAGGTTGGCACACTTGGAAGCTGACGGGTGAATTCAAGGATTCCACCGGATGTCAGGTGGGCTATATCCCGTTTGATTACAAGCGCCAGCAGTGGGCTAAATCGTTTGACTGGAAGTGGCGCTGCACGGGTATTCGTCGGGCGCAGCTGCCGGAGCTGGTGAAACCAGGGGAATTGCTCGGACATGTGACGAAAGCCGCCTCTGAATTCACCGGCATCCCCGAAGGTCTGCCCGTCATTGCGGCAGCGGCAGACAAAGCCTGTGAAGTGATTGGTTCCGGTTGTGCGGATGCGGGAACGGGCTGTCTCAGTTACGGAACGACGGCCACCATCAATACGGTCAACTACAAATACGTTGAGCCACAGTTTCTGATTCCTCCTTTTGCTGCCGCTATTCCTGATGCCTACAACGCTGAGTTTATGGTTTACCGCGGCTACTGGATGGTGAGCTGGTTCAAACAGCAGTTCGGACACCCTGAGTTGGAGCAGGCCGAACAGCGGGGCGTCGTGCCGGAAGAATTGTTTGAAGGGTTGCTTGATGAAGCGCCGCCGGGAGCAATGGGCTTGATGTTGCAACCTTACTGGTCACCCGGTCTCAAGAACCTGGAGGCCAAGGGCAGTATTATTGGTTTTGGCGATGTGCATACCCGTGCTCACGTGTATCGGGCGATCGTCGAAGGGCTGGCCTATGCACTTCGTGAAGGGCGGGATATCCTTGAAAAACGCAGCGGTCATTCCATTGGCCGGCTGGTGGTTTCCGGTGGCGGATCCCAAAGTGATGGTGCCATGCAGCTGACAGCCGATATTTTCGGGTTGCCAGTGGAGCGCCCGCATACCTATGAAACATCCGGTTTGGGGGCTGCTATCAATACTGCCGTAGGGCTTGGACTTTATCCGGATTACCGCACGGCTATCACGAATATGACGAGACCTTGTCGTGTGTTCCAGCCGGATCCTGCCAATACCCTGTTGTATGACCGCCTATATAATGACGTCTATCTGAAAATGTATAAGCAGATGCAGCCGCTCTATCGCAAGATCCGCGAAATTACAGGGTACCCGGAGTGATGTGAGTACCCTGTGAATGATCAGTAGGCACGTCTTGGACGGTAATGGTCATAGGCGCTCTGCAGGCAGCAGAGCAGCAGGCCTGTCCAGATAAACCCAAAGCTGACGGCTTTGACGCTGTCAAACACTTCACCAAACAGGGCGATGGCCAGGAAGAACTGCAAGCTGGGTTCAATGTATTGAATCAGACCCACAACCGTCAGCGATGTACGACGCACAGCCAGTGTGAACAGTCCTACAGGCAGCAAGGTGACAGGGGCTGACAGGATATACAGCAGCTGAATATTGCTGTTTGATTCAAAGAACACACTGCTGCCGTCGTGAAAGCGCCAGAGCAGATAGCCAAGGGCAAACGGTGTCAAAAGCATGGCTTCTACAAGAAGCGATGTCAGCGAATCAAACGCAATGTACTTCTTGATCATGCCGTAGAAGCCAAACGCAATACCCATACCCAGCGACAACCACGGCAGCTCGCCGTAATGCCAGACCTGCCAGCCAACACCAAGGATACCCAACACAACAGCGGCCGCCTGGGCACGGTTGAGTCGTTCACTTAAGAACAGGACGCCCAGCGCGATGGAGCATAGCGGATTAATAAAAAATCCCAGGCTCGCAGCGAGTACCTGACCATGGGTCATGGCGTAGATAAAACAATACCAGGACAGGCACATGAACAATCCTGCCAGCAAGCAGAGCAATAGTGAGCGACGATCCGCCAGCACCGTTCGCAAGTCAATATGGCGTCCAATGATCAACATGACCAGTAGTAGCGTTGGTACGGACCAAATCAATCGCTGGGCCAGCATCTCAAAGACATCAGCGCCCGGAACCAGGCGGTAGTATAGCGGCGTCAGCCCCCACAGTACAAAAGCGGATGCGGCCAATAATGGGCCTGCCAAAGTGGATTGTTTCATGGTTATGATTCGAGTCGTTGTCGTACAGGCCGGCTTTGCTATGACTGCAGTCTGTGCGTTTGGAAACATGGCATCCCTGAAAGCGTCAATGTGTCTTCAGCTGTTTTGATGATTCAGGGTGATACCGATGCAGTGTCTATCATGTCGCCCTTGGGGAGAATCAGTACTTCTAGCAGGAGCTCCAAATACACTATTTCACTGGATGCTTGTACGACGCTGGACATTCACAATAACTTCATGGCACTGTCACAGCCTGCTCTCACACTGAAGTCTCGTCCGAACTTCAGTGCCGGATAAAAACAACAAAACATCAGGGAGCCACAATGGACAATACCAACCTCCGGTTCAGGCGGTCACTGCCAGCACTGACACTGACTTCACTCCTCGCTACCAGCACGGTTGCACTACCGCTAGCCGGTTATGCAAGTAATGCCGATCCCAGTAGCCCTATCACGGTTCAGAAAAAGAAAAAGGTTTTGCTGATTGGCCTTAACTCCCGCTTAACGATCTGAAGAAGTAAGGCTAAATTGAATGAAGAGAGCGTCCCCTGTGCTCTTCAGGCAAA
>NZ_BAABFL010000338.1:0-6581 GCF_039540975.1 Kistimonas scapharcae | reverse complement strand
TTTTGCCTGAAGAGCACAGGGGACGCTCTCTTCATTCAATTTAGCCTTACTTCTTCAGATCGTTAAGCGGGAGTTAAGGTTATTAAGCACTAAGCCTGAACTCCGATGCATATTAAAACCCCTCTTAATTCAATAGTCACCTTTACAACGCGGTGACTTTATCACCTTATACTGTCCAGGATCATTAAAGCTCTACTCTCTTGATTTAAATTTACTGCCTAATAACTGTTGTGCAAAGTACCAGATAAAACGTGGGTTTTGTTTCAGATAACGCTTCCACAAACGATTAGGTTCGCACAGTAAACGAAACAACCACTCCATTCCAATGCTTTGCATCCATCGAGGAGCATGTTTTTTATTACCTGCAATAAAATCAAATGCAGCACCAACACCAAGCATTACACAATGTAATTTGTTTTTATGCTCTGCCATCCAACGCTCTTGCTTAGGGCAACCAATGCCAACAAATAGTATTTGAACACCTGAATCATTAATGGCTTTGATTGCTTTTTTATCCTCTATAGAGGTTAATGGTCGAAATGGTGGGGCAAACTCATACGCAATATCTAATCCACTAAACTGTTCAGATAACTTCATTTTCATAACTGATAGAACTTCCTGTGTTCCACCATAAAAACCAACTTTTAACTTTTTTTCAATAGCTAACTTACATAGCGCCATGGTTAAGTCTTGGCCACGTACCTGACAAGCTTCCTTATGACCCATTAACTTTTGAGCCCATACAAGCGGTTTACCATCGGGTACCACCATATCAGCGGTATTTACGATCTCACAGAACTCTCCAGAGTCAAAGGTTTCCATACACATATGAACATTGGATACGCAAATATAACGTCCTTCATTATATGCGCACCAGTTATCAATCTGAGAAAGAACAGAACACATATTCGTCAGACAAACATGCATCCGTAACACATTAATTCGTTTACCTTCCACAAGCAACTCTTAAGTTTCAAAAGTCCAAAACATTATTCATAACTAGAAAGTGCATACGCCTTTTTTATCACGAATCGCCTGTCGGTATATATCCAGTAAAATTTCAACATTGATTTCTGGCGTATATTTTTGGAGGTATTCGATTCGAGAATTAATGCCCATTTCCCGAGTTATTTTTGGATGCTGAATTAGATATACTGCTTTTTCAGCTAGCGACTCAGAATTACTTACTTCAAAATGCAGGCCTGTTATGCCATCAGAAACTATTTCAGCCATACCACCAACATTGGAAACCAGTGCAGGAGTACCATTAGCGAATGCTTCAAGCAGTACCATTGGAAAACCTTCATACCAGGTAGAAGGCATAATCAAAAAATCAGCATCTTGTAATAAAGATAAAATAGCCTCTTTATTTTGAAATCCCAAAAAATGGATATTGACATTATCGTCAGATTGTTTTTTAACAATCGATTTTATCGGGCCATCACCAATAATTTTCAATGGATAATTGATATCCCTCCATGCATCCAAAAGAGTAGTAAGTCCTTTCTCTTCACTAAGACGACCAACAAAAACTGCATACCCCCCCTTTTTATCGATTTTTTTATTAGCTTTATGAGGATCTTCAATAAAGTTTGGCTTAACAGAAATCTTATCGGCTGGAAAACCTCCAGCAATAAATTTAGCTTTGGCAAATTCCGTTAAGGCAATATAGCGATCAACATGTGTTTGCCACGTTCTTTTTCTTTTATGATACTCAACCATGTAAGCCAATGCTGCAGTACCAATCAATGAATTTCGATACACTCTCTTAGGAACTGTCCACCAACTACTTGCTTCTAAACTACGTTCACAGATTTTTCCATCAATCATCAAAGTTGCTGTTGGACAGAGATTTCTATAGTTATGTAGAGTATATACAACAGGAACACCTGTATCCTGACAGGCATGAAAAATTGAAGGAGTGAGTAGTGGAAAAATATTATGGGCATGGATTAAACATGGATTTATTAGTGAAATCTTTTCCGATAAAAACCTTTTTTGTTTTTTAGAGAATTTAACACCTCTTAATGCGTTTACCTGATCGAAAAACCCACTAATTGAAGTATTTGATACAACATATTCAGAAACCGAAAAGGAATTCAATGTTAAAAGGTGCTTTTCATTTTCAAAAACTACATCTTCACCGCCATGCACTTGATATTTGTTGTGTACCATTAAAATGCTTGGGTTCCGCACTCGTTACTACCTCTTCAAAAATTGATTTTTTACGATACCATTCCATTCTAAGAATACACCCCCAAAGCAAATAGTAAGGAATAGCATTAAAAGGCTTTTCAAACGAATCTTCACCGATAGCAAAGACACAAACGAAAATAAAATAAATCATAAAAACTGCAAGAAAGTTATTTATTACTTGATAATGATTTGATTTTGTATATTTAAATAGATTAAACCATATCTTCAACAAATAACAATGTATTAAACACCATAGAGATGCTCCAATGACACCTAACCTTGCAAGTAAAGAAATAAAAGAATTATGAGGCTCCCTAGCAACAACACCGTTTGCTAGATCATGATCAATCAATGGGAACCCGAAACCCAAACCAAAAAACATAGTTGTAAAATCTAGCGACCATTTCTCATAAATATTAAGCCACCATCCTATACGCAGGCTAACCCCCCCGGCTGCAGATTCAACACCACTTTTCGAGATACCAAAAATCGCCATAAAGTGATTGTATATAAATTCTAGAGAAACAACTTGACCAATACGGCCTTCAGCTTCAAAACCTAATATTGGCAACATCAAAATGATAAGAAGTCCAAACAAAATAACAAAAACACCCTTTTTAAATTCACTTCTCCTAAAAATGAATAAAAATAGGTACAGAGCAATAATCTGCAGATAAATTGTCCTAGCTTGGAAGAAAGCTAAACAGAATGCTATTAAAAAACCTGCAACAGCCAACTTAAATTTTGAAACAAAAAAACTCTCTGATTTAAATATAAACATACATGCGGCAGATACGAGCATTAGCATAGCAGTATTAGTATACACAAAAAACAGTGGTATACTTTGGCCTGAACCACCACTAATATAAGGTGATAATAATCTAAGAAAATCTGAAACTGGATAAGTTAATCCATAGAGTATAATAATTATCATAAAGAAACGTAAGAATGAAAAAAGTTTCTTCATGAAAAAATAACTGCCAAACAAACAAAATCCAATTAAAATATATATTGTTTCTATAACATGACTTGCATCTCTGAGTGCCCAAACACCATATTTATAAAAACCAAACATGGCAGATAGTGCGACAAACAACCACCACGTTATAAAAAGCATCATAATCGATGGACCAGTTACAAAATAGAATCTAGATGTAACGGTTAACCAGCGAGTGATAAAAACCATCAGAAGAATAAATATCTCACCAATTGGTAAGATACCAATTCTGATTTGCATGAAACCATAATTAAATAATAGATAACAAAATATAATAAGCAGTGCCAGCCTATCACGACTCTCTAAAAAAAGTTTACGATAGAAATCAATATTAGTCATTATCGGTGTTACTCTCCATATACATTAAGAACAGAGCGAGTCCAAGTATATTCATTAGCTCTTGAGTAACATTGATGACTCAATTCGTATGATGATTTAAAAGTCAGGAGATATTTTGAAAACATCTGAATAGCTTCAGAAATAGTTACATCATTTGTAACTTTATGTCCGCACTCGGGTATGACTATTTTTCCTGGCCCTCCTAAATCAAAGCAGATAACAGGTAAACCATTCGCAAGAGCTTCCAAAACTACCATTCCACCAGAATCTCTTAGACTCGGAAATAAAAAAACATCATGATCTCTATAAATAGCATTTAATTCGTCTTGAGGTAACCATTGAACCCAAGTAATAAATTTCTCGATATTTAATTGTTGGCATAATATTTTTAGCTTATTTTCTTCTGGCCCTTCACCTACTAAGGTAAATGTAGCATCCAATCCACTTTCGATAGCCACTGAAAATGACTTCAATGCGATTTCTATAGATTTAAGATAGTCAAACCTTCCAACATATAAAATCTTCAGCGTTGAATTTAGTGCTCGGCTACCATTTTCTTGATCTTTATCATCAATTGATTTCGCGTCTTTTCTAAATGCAATAGGATCGATACCAATGGCTAGTTGCATAGAGCATTTTTGATGATATTTTCTAGGTATCATGGATAGAGTTTGCTCACTGGTGACAACTATTTTAGTTGCACTAGAAAAAGTATATCTCATTAAAGGATCATACTTAACAAACCAATTAATCAAATCTCTCGCACTTTCTCTGACTTTATTTTTAAATGAAAAATTTTTTCTTAGCTTATGGGGAATTGTATCACCACCGGCTACAGGACCAAATATAAAATCTACGCCCAGAAGTCCCATAAATGAGGGCTGTCTTGCACTTACGAAAGTAATATGATGGACGAGATTAAATTGTTTTCTTTGATGTAGTCTCTTTGCAACAAAGTAGGCACCAACTTGCCAGAGCATGTAATATAAATGGACACCTCGCCCGCCTTTTTTCCAAAAGGCAAGCCAACGAGGCAAGTCATAATAACAAAAGTTCAAGTTACTATTTGACATTTGCGTTAATTTTTTTTCTATGTTTTTTTTATTATTTGATCTAGTAAGTATGGTTACTTGATGCCCAAGCTTCGAAACTTCTATAGCCCAATGCCAACCAACACCAGGTTCTGATCCTTTGTTTGGTTCGCATGCATAAGCCGATAGTAAAACATTCATTTAATAAGCTTTTCCAACTTTAGATTTAGAATATATTCTGCAAAATCAAACCGCATATCATTTATAGCATTATTAATAATTTTTAAAATGGCGCATGCAAGGAGTGGTTTTTTATAATACAAATTAATATTCATAATTATTAAATATCGATCTATTACTCCAGATTCAAAAAGATTTTGCGTATAATTACGTTGTTTAAACAAATGACTAAGGTTGAGATAATAGTAACATAGATCATATAGCGGAATCCCATCCTGTTCATATGACTCCCAGTCAAAAACATAAAGTCTATTATTCTTTTCTAATTTCATATTCCATGGTGCAAAATCACCATGTATGGCGACATGGTCCAAATCTACAGTTTTTTTAGAGAAAGTATCGTCAATAATTTTCTTAGAAAAATCTATAAGTTCATACTCTTTGTCATTTGTATGAGCAATGACCTTTTGTAACTGAGTGTTTAGTACTGAATAAAGACTATAACACTTACCCTTAGGTAATAAAGTAAGCCATTCAAGTTGACTCTGTGAAAGAGAAGATTGACAGAGCTTACCCGCTACAAATGTTTGACTTAACCACTTATGATCGCAATCTTTTTCTAATAAACATGGGGTATTTACAGAGTTTTGTATATTTGTTAATGCATACTGCTCATTTTCAATCGATTGAGAGGCTTTACTTCCAATAGCAATTTTAACAATACTTCTCTCACCAGAATCTTTGTCATAAAGAGAAAGGACCAGTTTCTGTTTCAACCCTGGTGTACCGACATAAATAGTATAAATAATAGTATTAATCTTAGGTAGAATTGACCTTTGTATACCTGGTATGAAATAAAGTATGCCAAACCTATATAGATTAATTAATATAACCCAGAAAAACGCACTTTTTCGAGAGTATGGTTTCCATTGTTTTAATATTTCATAAATTATTGATCGATATTTTCTGGATACAGCAGGTAATAACCATCTGGGTAATCCAGAACTGTTGATGACAAAAAACGTCTGACCTTCAAAGCTATCTTTGCCATATTTATCGGAAAAAAACTTTCTCAGCCTATTAATGGTATCTTGATTTATCATTCTAAGATATTCAGTATAATTCCTGTTACATTATCAACAGATTCATTAACATCATTTCCTGTATCAATCAAAAATGCCTTTTTATTATTTTTAGCAAAATCTTTGTAAAGATTTACTTGTCTTTCAGTTTCGTTCAAAGGTACTTCTTTTTTTCTTTTTTGAATTAAATTTGAATCAGCAATAAGTACGAAATATATGTCAGGCTCAGGTACAAACTTTGCTAACAGCCTTGCGAAATGAAGATTACCGCCAAACCTGTACCTTTTAGGATCAACCAATAAGTCATGATAATACCTATCAAATATGACCAAATTATCTTTCTTTAAAAGAAAAATAAATCCAAAACAATAATCCAACAGGAAGTATATTAACTTAATATTTGAAATTAACCAGCCTCTTGCTTTTTGGCCATGCGGGTTAGTTACATTAAGCACATTTTTTTTATTTACACCGAAATGAGTGCGTAAGTGATAATTCTGAATACCATTAAATTTATCCCTAAACTTATCTATTACGCTATTACTTACTGTTGTTTTACCAGAACCATCCGGTCCTAAAAAACATATAATCATTTACACTTTTTACCGTATTATTACAATTTAAAATTACAAGAAACAATCTCATAAATATTTCTTCCTGATTACCACTGTGACTCAGCCAGCTTGAGAAGCCTTGCTGGCATGGGGCAGGTTCGCGCAGCCATGTAACCCAGCCTTGATACCATTGCCTTTAAAT
>NZ_BAABFL010000337.1:0-6538 GCF_039540975.1 Kistimonas scapharcae | reverse complement strand
GGGTCATTGATTACTCACTGACCACCCCCTGTTTAAGTTGGAAATTTCAGAAGAGGCGACAACTATGCTGGCACAGGGGGATTGAAGAAAAAGAGAAGTTTATTGACTCATTATTAAGTGGCTATCCTATACCGATGATAATTGCCGCTAATCATAACAAACCAGGTAAAGAAAGTGCTTTTGAAATACTTGATGGCATGCAAAGATTGAATGCCATAATTTCCTTTATTGAAGGAGAGTTTTCTGTAGGATCGAAATACTTTGATCTTGAATCTGTTGCTCAAACAAAAGCAAAACTAACAGCAAATGAACTTAAACAAAAAACACCTGTTTTAGAAGTTGACAAATGTTCAAGAATCCTAGACTACCCTGTACCGTTTTCTGTATGCGATGATAATGATCCGGAAAAAGTTGATGAGAGCTTTCGTAGAATTAATACAGGAGGTCGAACTTTATCCAAACAAGATGTTAGACAAGCAGGTGCTTTAGGATTGATTCCCGATCTAATTCGTGAAGCAGCAGTATATATCAGAAAAGATAGCTCACATTCTAATGTGCTTGATCTTAGAAACATGAAAAACATAAGCCTAAGTAACAGAGGCTTGAAGTATGGAGTAAACTTACTTGATGTTTTTTGGGCTCGGCATGGCATCATTACGTACGAGAACATAAGAAAATCAAGAGATGAAGAACTAATTGCTCATCTCATATCCTACATTGCTGATTCTAAACAGTCCCAAACAACTTCAAAATACTTAGACTCAATTTACGATTCAGAATCAACTGAGCATAAGGAACTATACAAAGCTATAAATAAAATTGGGTATGAGTCACTTTATAAGCAATTCTGCTTTGTTTTTGATGAATTAGAAAAAACTTTAAACAGTAATAACGCAAAATTTAAAAACCTAATTTTCAACAATAGAGCGACAAAAGCTCCAAATGTTTTCCAGGTGATTTATATTGCTTTCTTTAAAGGGTTAATTTCAAACAACTTAAAAATTGCAAATTACAGAAATTTATGTGAAGCACTGAGCAATACATATAACAACCATCTAAAAACATTAGATTCTGAAAGCAAATGGTCTTCCGGAGATAGAGAAATCTTATCAGATGCAGTATATGGCGTAATCAAAAAACATTTCACCACAAAATCTGGTTCTGACAGACATTTGAGCTCTTGGGTTGAAAGCTTAGAGAATATTCTAAATGAATCTAAAACAGAGCAGACCTGTTACGATTTTAAAATTGGCTTGCACCAAATTAGCGATGGAAGCGGTAATTTTGGAGTAAAAACATTAAGTAAAATAATAAAAACCTTGACTGCAATGTTAAACTCAAAATCTGGTGATTGCTATGTTATCGTCGGAGTTGCTGATAAAGCAGAAGATGCTATTTCACATAACAAGCATTATGACTCTGAACACATAGAATATAATAATTTCTGCATTACAGGTATTGATGCTGAAGCAATTAAATATCATGGCTCAATAGACAAGTATGAGCAGAAAATACTACAACTAATCGATCAAGAACCAATATCTGAATCCTTAAAAAGAAGGATAAAATCTAACCTCGTTACTTTCACATACAATGGAAAGGAAATTTTGCTATTCAAAGCATCTCGTTCTGACAACCCTGAAAGATATGAAGGTGATATCTTTGTAAGAAATTTATCTCATATAGAGAAAATTGAAAGAGAAAATGAGTTTCCTTTCTACAATCAATTCATGGAGGAAAGTAGTCTGGCTCAACGAATGTAACAAATAGCTTTAAGCGACGCTGAACCTCCCCCATTTTAGTGGACATCAAAACCACTGGATAGGGGGAGATCCTGAACCCCTTGCGCAGGTGTTAACTTTCAACGCGATTCAACAAATCCCTGATCAGGTTTTCACGGTCCGTTTTGATCCGTTTGACCAGTGGCAGGGGCTCATTGGTGTCCGGGTCGTATTGGCTGCTCCAGGCAATCATCTCCAGCATGATCGGCAACATATCCTTGCCGGCTTGCGTGAGCGTATAGACCTTTTTCCGCTTGTCACCGGGGTCGGCCTGCCTGGTGATCAAGCCGTCGTTCTCCAGCTTTTCCAGGCGGCTCGACAGGATGTTCGTCGCCATCCGCTCATCCGAGTTTTGCAGTGCGGAAAACGACTGTTTACCAAAAAACAGGAGATCCCGAAGGATCAGTAAGCTCCATTTGTCGCCAACACAATCCCGCACATTGGCAACGGGGCATCACTACAAATAGGACTCCCTGCGTGTTAGCATCCGTCGCTCCGAGGCTGGAATAGTCTTTTCGTACCGCCCTATCTGGCTCAACGTCAGTCGCTTCACTACGATAAAAATCGCTCTTGTCATTCATTGTTGGAAAAGTAAATGTTCAAAGTTGTATCAGCATTTTTTCTCTCACTCGTTGCCAGTGTGGCATTGGCCAATGAAAGTGCCGATGTAAATTATGCTGAAAAGATTAGCGCTGCCTATCAAAACCGGGATGTAGAAAAAGCCACACGCTTACTCACAGAATGGGCGGACTCGGGGAATCCCAGGGCGCTATACAACCTGGCTTCAAACTATGAACGCGGTATCGGCGTGCAGCAAGATCCGGTTAAAGCGTTCAACCTCATGAAAAAAGCGGCAATGGGTGGATACGCCAAAGCCTATATCAATTTATCCGCCTACTACTTCAGCGGTTTTGGTACGCCCGTTAATCTGGATAGCGCATTAGACTGGCGTGCTAAATCAGCATCAGAAGGCAACATTGAATCGATTCAGCTATTAGCTTATAGCTTTTTCACCGGATCAGGCTTAACAAAAACGATTAACAAACCTCAAGCGATTGAATGGCTCAAAAGCGGTGCGGCATTAAACGATAACTTTTCAATCTACTGCATGGGCATGCTCCACTACCTGGGCGAAGGTGGCTATGTCAAAGATTATGAAAAAGCCAAAACGTATTGGGACACCCTGGGGGAAGAAAGCGCCACTGTGTACCTCAGTATGTTGGAGGAAGGTTTCCGAAACGGCACATTGGGGCTCGATAAAGACACAGCGCGCGCTGAATACTGGTCAAAGGTTCAAAAACGTCAGCTTTCTAAAATTGAACAAAAAATGGGCAGTGACAAGGTATATCCGGCAGGCTACTTCCAAACCTATCAGAATGAACTGAAGATCATTAGCGATATGCTCCCTCAAATCTGACAAGGCCATCAGAAAAGTGCTTGCAGTGCTGGACGCTTACCAGCCTGCTCGCCTTTTGTGGCGACATTGGGTGGTAAAGCATCCTTTAGCAGACAAAATCTGTACCATAGTACCATTTACTGATTTCGATCAGTTTTTGCACTATCCATAACCCCTACAATCCAGAGAGATAAGTATAAGGAGGGTGTTATGGGTTATTTCGGTGGCGAACAAGACCTCGCGTTTGAAGGCAAGGTCTTTCCCGACAAAGGGGCAACGAAAGAAGACGTCATGCAACGGCTGTCGGACTTCGATGCCATGGATGTCACAGACATCTATTCCCACAACACCATCCAATCGACCACCCTGATGTCGCATCTGGAAGCCGCCGAGATCGCCAAAGATGCCAACCGGATGTTTTTAAGGCGGAATTACCTCTACAAGGAACTCCTGCCCGGCTGCACCCAGATGGGCCTGGAAGTGAAGCAGATGGTCAAGGAGATGCTTCGTTTTCCACAGGATGCCCGGGTCAGGTTCACATCCGGCGGCTCCGAAAGTCTGTACTCGGCCATTGCCGCCGCCAAGGAATGGGGCCAGCAGGAAAAAGGGATTCTCAAGCCCAACATCGTTGTCCCCTACTCCATCCACACGGCCTTTTCCAAATGGTGTAAATACGCCAGTATTGAGATCAAGCGCATTCCCCTGGGCGACGATTACCGCGCCGATGTGGCCGCCATGGAAAAAGCCATTAACCGGAACACGATTCTTATCGCCGGCTCAGCGCCCTGCTGGCCTTATGGCTTGTTTGATGATATTCCCGCACTTGGCGCGGTCGCAGAAAAGCACAATGTCTGGATGCATGTGGATGGTTGCCTCGGTGGGTTTCAATCGCCGTTTGTCGAGAAGCTGGGGCAGGCACTGCCGGTCTGGGATTTCAGGGTGCCGGGGGTGCGGTCGATCTCGGCGGATCTCCATAAGCACGGCTACAGTGCCAAGCCATTATCGTCTATCACCTTCCGCAACAAAGAGTGGGAACAATATTACTGTTGTTCCGCCAGTGACTGGCCCGACGGTTTGTATTCCACCGAAGCCATTACCGGCACCACATCCGCAGGCCCCATTGCCTCGGCCTGGGCGGTGATGAAGTTCCTGGGGGAAGAAGGTTACCTGGCGTTGGCCAAGCGTTCGATGGAAGTGAAACAACGCTACCTCGAAAAAATCAGCGCCATCGACGGCGTGGAATGCTTCCCCTCAGACCTTTGCACGATGACGATTCGTCTGGAGAAGGGGCTGGATTTATTCGCGGTGATGGGTGGACTGTTTGAGCGTCAATCCTATTGCCTGCCCTCCTTCCAGCCGCCGGCATTAAAAATCGTGCTGGACCCTGTGACGGATGACGTCGTCGATACGTTTGTGAGGGATCTCGCAGAGGTCATTCCGTTAGTCAAAGCAGGCGAGATTTCCATTGAGAATCTCAAACCCTGGATGTAGCGGAGGGACATTGCCATGAAGATGACACTGCTTTTATTCGCCCTGGGTTTCAAGCTCATGGCCAGCGCGTTATTCAATAAAACGTTCCGAAAAAAGATTCGCTATATCAACCGGACGGTTGTGATCCGCACAGCCGATGGTAAGCACAGCCATACGTATATTTTTCGACGCAACATGGTGTTCTTCCATCCCGGCGGCAGCAAGAATGCGACGGTGGAACTGATATGGTCGGACAAAGATACCGCACTGAAAGTCATGTTATCCAAAGAAGTGCTGGATACGTTCTCTGCCATGGGCAAAGGGGATCTTGTGATTAAAGGGAATTTTCAGGATGCGCTTTGGTTTACGGAGATTGCCGCTTAACTTGCCGTTCCTGTCAGGTTTGAAAGACTCGCGGGCTTTGTAGTTCGCGAGCCTTTTTTCGCTTCAGCCCCATCTATCGTTGTAAAAGACATTCTCAATCACGCACGCCCTCACACACCTTATTAGCAGGTAACGCGCCATTGCAACGTACTAATCCGCACCCAGCAGCAATAGACACTGCAATTAATGTAGCAGCCGGTTCAAGTCGATATACCAATATTAAAAGATAAATCAGTCTCATTTTGGCTATAAACCGAGAATAAGAATATGTATTGGAGAACACTGGATAAAATCGACTCCAGTCTGTATAAGGGTATAGCCATCTTAATGATAGCGACGCATAACTTTATGCACTTATTCCCTAAGCCAAAGGAAAATGAGTTTGGCTTTTATCCTGATCGTTTTTTTGACTTTCTCCATCTTGCCTATTCTGAGCCAGAGAACATTCTTCGAACCTCACTTTCATTTCTTGGCCATTTTGGCGTACAGATTTTCATCTTCCTAAGCGCATACGGTTTAACGAAAAAATACTCATCAAAACAGCCTGATTACTGGCCCTTTATTTGGCAACGGATAATGAAAATTTATCCTGCTTTTCTTATCGCCATACTGGCCTGGCTCATTATCGTTGGATGGTTTATCGGGGACTATGGTTTCCTAGGGCCAGCAAAGCTTTTATACGCAAACATTATACCCTTAGTATTAAAGCTATCCCTACTATCGAGTTTCACTCCTGAGTATTATTTTTCTCCTGTCGGACCCTGGTGGTTTATTCCGTTTATTTTTCAGTTTTATCTCACATTCCCCCTGCTTCGTTACTTACACTCTCGCTACGGCAACCGGGCATTACTATTTC
The DNA here is from genome assembly GCF_039540975.1 of Kistimonas scapharcae. NCBI lineage: Bacteria > Pseudomonadati > Pseudomonadota > Gammaproteobacteria > Oceanospirillales > Endozoicomonadaceae > Kistimonas > Kistimonas scapharcae. Next base: position 651 of record NZ_BAABFL010000337.1, on the reverse strand, counting down.
TATCGTTAACAAGCCTTTTAATTTCCCTACTGACTCAAGGAAAAATTGGTGAACTGAACCTGTATTTTACGGTGCTGGGTCATCTTCCGGCGTTATGTCTTGGCATATTCTTGGCCAGCAATGATGATAAAAAGATAAACATTCCAAAATCAATCATTCTATTGGCACTTGGTGTATTCCTCCTCGGCAATATTTATGAAACATTCTGGTATGCCAACCACATAAGCTTCCTCATTCTTATTCTGGCTTTTTTGACATATCTTTCTGACACCATAAAAAACACCAGAACGATAAGAAAAACCCTCTTATTCTATGGCTCCCTGTCAATGCCTCTATTTTTAGTCAATGGGTTCTTGAGAGCACCCTTTATTACCTGGGCCATTGATTACAACCATTGGTCACTGACCCTCATTTTATGTCTTATTTCTCTGTCTCTCTCAACCTTGGTTGCTTTAGCGTTAGATAAAATCGAAAAACGCCTAATGCTTAAAATCGAATGGGAAACACCACGATCATTGTATAATCAATTCACTCAATGCCTAACAAAAGCATTGACTCGGGTGAAGTAAGTGTAATCATCCCCTAAACTAGGGGCATTTCGAATTAGAGTTCTCCGACTTACACTGAGTCAAACGGAGAACGAGATGAAAA
>NZ_BAABFL010000336.1:0-6298 GCF_039540975.1 Kistimonas scapharcae | reverse complement strand
CGTTTTGTGCAAAAACTGTACTCTGTTGCCAAAAGTACGGCCAGCTTGCTCACATTCCCAAGGTTAAGCGGGATTTAAGGACATTGGCCAAGCCATTAACGGATGAGTATATTGCGGTATTTCGGGAAGGGATCTATTTTGCGTACGAAAACATGACCACCCAGCCCGCCTGTTTAGAGATTCTCTCCCCCTACACCGCCAGGCTCTCGATCATTGAAGGCAAGTATCACCAGGTGAAACGCATGTTTGGTTATTTTCGCAACCCGGTGTTGGCGCTTCACCGGGTCTCTGTGGGCCATATCACTCTGGGTGATCTTGAGCAGGGCCAGAGCCGGTTACTGACCAAAGAAGAGACGGCGTTAAAAGCGTGTTGTTGAATGCGCGCAAGGGGCAGGTTTGTAATTAGAGTGATTCAAAAACAAGCTTTGTCACTGCAGCGAATAGCAAATCGCATGACTGACGTTATATGTATACATATAATTTGTAGAACACCGTTAAAACGATTGAGAAGAGCCAATGTCAGCGGCAAAAGATACTGTTTGGGCAATGAACCCTGATCCTGCAATGGCCAGACAGCTTGCCGTTCGTGATATTCCTGCGCTGGTTTACGATGCTGTAAACCTTGAAGGCGTCGCTATGACCCTCCCGGAAGTACAAACACTGCTCGATGGTATTACGGTGGGTGGCCATAAAATCAGTGATCAGAATATGGCGCTCAACCAGGCTGACGCATGGAAGCACCTTTTTACCCTTGTGGCAGATAACCGGTTTTCTTTCACTAAACCGATTGCCCTTGAAATCCATAACATTGCCGGAAAAGAGGAAGCGCTTGACTGGGGCGCTTTCCGTAGTGGTCATGTCACAATCAGTGGTGCTGATTACGAGCCGCCATCGCCCAACGCGCTTGATAACGTGTGGACTGAAATAGAAGCAGAACTTGCTGCTATTGGTGATATTTATGATCAGGCGATTACGGCTTTCCTCCGAATGGCACGCGCCCAGTTTTTCTGGGACGTCAACAAGCGTATGGGTCGATTCATGATGAACGGCATTCTTCTTGCCGCTGGCTATCCCATTATTAATGTGCCAGCCAAACGGCAGAAAGAATTCAATCAGCTGATGTTGGCGTTTTATGATTCTGGCGATATGGCGGCTATGAAGACGTTTCTCCGGGATTGCCTTAATCCAAAAATCATTGCGAATTTCCAATAAAGGCGGCAATGATTTCAACGTCTTTTCTTAGCCCAGAGAAATAAATCGACCCTTGCAAGCGTTGTACTATGCAAGGGTTTATAGGTTGTTTTGCTCCAGTGGCCAGGTCTATCGAAGGCTGCCCTGTGTAAAATGGCTCACTGTCCCATCAAGTCTGAACTCACCCATTCTCCGTAAAACTCATAGGAGTCTCCCCACCATAACCGGAAGGTTACCTTATGGTGATGTCTTCCTGCCTGTCGATTTGATCCAAAACAACAAAGCCTCGGATTTTCCTGCAGCGGCCGTACCAAACCCTTATGATGCCCACCGTCAGGGCGTACAGGGATTGGGCCCGGCAACCCTGTCCTTCCAGTCATTTGTTGTCGCCAACTCCCGGAGATCAAAACGCCAGCGTTTGTATTGTACCCCTGTCAACAGCACAGCTTATTCTGCTGACATTTTTGTCTTTGTTTCGCAATACATTTAAGGAAACATCATGTTAAGTCTGCTATTGAACCAGACACTGTTTCTTCTTTTGTGCGCGGGCCTGCTGCTCATCGCCCGTCAAAAGTATGCCCTCTCCCGACAGGTGCTTGCTGGCCTGCTCATGGGAGCCGGACTCGGTGCCCTGTTCCAGTTCTTTTATTCACCGGATGACCCGACGCTGCAAACGTCACTGGCCTGGATCAACATTGTGGGCAGTGGGTATATCCGTCTGTTGAAACTGGTCATCATGCCATTGGTGCTGGTCTCCATCCTCGGTGCCATGGTGCGGATGCATAATACGCGGTCGCTGGGCAAAATCAGCCTCTATACCCTCGGCACATTACTCACCACAACGGCGATTGCGGCCATGATTGCCGTTTTCACCTCGGTCACCTTTGGCCTGAACGCGAGCACGCTGTTACAGGGTGCGCAATCAGAAGTCTCCAGTCTGCTGCCTTATGTCGGCAAACTGGAGGCGCTGGATCCCCCAAGGCTGCTGGTCAGCTTCATTCCCGATAATATTTTCCTCGACCTCACGGGCGCCCGGCAGACATCGGTCATCGGGGTGGTGATTTTTGCCATGCTGATCGGGTTTGTCGTCGTCTCCATGGCCCGGGAGAAATCCCCTTACGCGAAACCGCTGATTGATGGCATCTGCGCCCTGCAGGATGTCATCATGCGCCTGGTTAGGCTGATCATGCGGCTGACCCCGTGGGGCGTCATGGCACTGATGACCCGTGTTGTCGCCAACACCAGCCTCGAAAGTCTGGCGAGTCTTGGTGGTTTCATGGCGGCTATCTATCTCGCCATAGGGCTGATGTTCCTCTGCCACGGGCTGATTGTGACGGTTCTGGGCATGAATCCGCTGCGTTACTTCGGCAAGATCTGGCCCGTGCTGACCCTGGCGTTCAGCAGCACCTCCAGCGCCGCCTGCCTGCCACTGAACATTGAGACGCAAACCCACTCGTTGAAGGTTCATCCGGCTATCGCTAATTTTTCCGCATCCATTGGCGCGACCGCCGGTATGAACGGGTGCGCCGGGATCTATCCTGCCATGCTGGCTACGATGGTCGCGGTGTCCGTTGGCATCAGCATCACGCCGGCCTGGGTGATAACGCTATGTGCGGTCATTCTGGTGTGCTCTTTTGGTCTGGCGGGTGTCGGCGGTGGCGGAACGTTTGCCGCACTGATGGTGCTCTCGGCCATGGGGCTGCCGCTGGAACTGGTCGGGCTGTTAATCGCTATCGAGCCGGTCGTCGATATGGGGCGCACTGCATTAAATGTCAGTGGAGCCATACTGTCCGGTGTCGTCACCAATCGGTTGATTACCATGGAAGATGACAGCCGGGTTGAAGGCACTGCCCAGGTAATGTCCAGTTAAGGAACGTCATTTCCGGCTTCCCCCAGGCTGCTTTGTAAAGCCCGCCGGGGGGACGCCAGGCAAGAGCCGGTTACTGACCCTGGAAGAGACTCAGATACATCAGATGCATTGAATGCCTGAGGGCTAGGGGCAGGTTTGGAAGGCTGGTGAAGTTTGTAGACGTTGAGACCGGTCACCCAAGCGATAACCCCGGATGCGGTTGATCATATTGCAGAGAATAGGCGCTAAAAAAGAATATTATAAGTGCAGTATTGGTTTGGCATAAGTAAATTATAAGTTTATCTGGTGTTTTTAAATCGACTTTCACCAAATCATAGCTTTGAGCCTGTTTATTGTCTGTATTAAACCGTTGGGAATACGCGAAAAGTTGCCGGGTTTGGAATTTGCATAAAATGAATGTTCAATTAATTTTAATAAAAACAGCTAGATAAGAATTAGCAATAAGAAAACTATAAGTAAAACAGTTATTTTTGCGATTCTGAAAAAGCCGGTATGAATGAGTTCTGCAGTTCACAATCAATGAGAAACAAGATGCAGACGCTGGATACTGATATAGAGAAGATTTTGTTCCCGGAGGGGAGACCTGCAAAGCACCCTTATTCCAGGGAACTGGTAGCGCTGAATGAACAGCAAGGCAGAACCCTGAGTGAAATGGCAAGTGCTACCGGCGTCAGTCAGCCGTTCATAAGCCAGATCAAGGCAGGGAAAGGCAAGCTCAAAGATGAGCATGCCCAGATCCTTATCCGGATGCTGTATCCGAAAGCGCCAAGGGATCAATTTTCAGCCTACCCCATTCTCAAGGCCATGACCCCGAGCCTGCCTGACAACTGGGAACAACAGGTACTCATGGAAGGCTTGCGAGCCGTATCCGAGCATGATTCCGAAGGCCGTTATCCCACGGGGGAAGCCGGTTTCAATGAGGTGCTTAGTGAGCACAGCAACGTACTGGAACTGATTGATTCTGATGGCAGCCCCAAAAAGCAGCATGGTCTGGGGTTCAGTAGCCAGGCTCAGATTGAAAGAAGCAATCGGTCGGTTATCACGCAATTGGAAGATGCCCTGGCGACTTACCATGAAGAAGTGACCAAGCTTGAGCGTGAAGAAAGTCTGGAAGCCGAAAGGCTGGAACGTGCGATCGTTGCCACATGGTATAACCTCACCAAAAAGCGGCATGATGATGATCTCACCAAGCTGAAGCTATGCATAGAAGACGTCATTGAGCAAAAATTCCAACGTTATGGCTGGTCTCCTGCCATACCCCGTAAACGGCTGACGGATGCCTGCACAAGGGCTCGGGGGCATCTGGAAATGCCTATGATCAAAAAGCTCTTTGAATCCGGGAACGATGAAAATGTGGGGGGGAATGAAAAGCTCTATGATCCGGAAGCTCACGCCAAACGACTGTTGGCGAAATGCAAAGAACTTCAGGAACAGTTTGACGCCAAAAGAAGTGAACATCGGCAACGCTTCCGGTTGACCGGTCACGCAAGCCCGAAGGCATTGCGCCAGTTAAAAGACGAAGCGTTTTCAGATCCCCGTGATGCCAGTAGCATGGAGGATTGGGGTAAACAGCTTTTTGGTGATGCGGTTATCAGGGTATACAGAAGACCAAACAAGTTTTACGAAATCAATCTCTCAAAAGCCTACAGAATCTGGTTCGAGAGACATCCACGTTTCAGTTATCAGGAAGAGGTCGTGCAGATATGCGGCCCATTAATCCTCCAGAAAGCATTCGCGCATGGCACGCTGATTGTGCATGAACTGCATAGCAGGCAGTTTGTTGTGCTACGGACTATTCAGGATGAGCGCATCAATAAAAAGCTGACCATACTCTCCAAACCGTTATCCGTTGAAGGTCTATTCAGCTGCATAAAGGATGAAAGCCTGATGCAGGGTTGGAGTATCGAGCAGTGGAATTCTGTGGCCGATGATTTACAGACGACACTGTTAACCAAAGGTTATCGTGTACCTGGCGTGCGCTCCATCTACTAAAAAATTCACTGCGCTACGTTAAAACTCTGTAAAGCGAGCGCATGAAGCAGCCGTGATATTTAGTTCCTTTCCCGTTAAAGCAGACTCAGCGACGCCTTATTGCGGCCGGATCTCGACAGGGGGAGTTGATTGGGGTTCAGGTTTTGGAATTGGACGAGATGTAGACGTTGAGACCTGCTCTGACTACTGATGACTTTGAAATTGACGGGGTTATGTTATAGCGGAGGAACACAATGACGAGGTTACTTACCCCCTTGTTAGTTATCGTGCTCAGCTGATGACGTAAACTGCTGCACTCTCAAGCAGAGTGCAGGAATGATTTCGTGGATCCTCTTTCTCCTTATTCAAGTCAAACTTCCCCCTCACGGGAGCCAAGTCCTGAAAGTGCAACAGCCTCAGGTCGTGATGTCACAATTGTTGAGCATGGTAACAACCAAAATCGCGAGACACGACCGGTAGATCCAATGCTGAGAGCCTTTGGCATGGTCTCTTCGAGTAACAATTCACCGGACAGGATACAGTCCGGCAAAATAACACTTATGCCTCAGCCTGAAAGTGCTCTTTCCAGTATCAGTCAGGATTCCTCATTCCCGCCATTAGGCCATATAGACCCGAAGCCTGCCGAGGCGATAGATACAACCCTGTTGTTAGAAAAGGAATCAGGCACCTGCCTTTCAGAACGAGAAGCTGATTATCAACCATTACCATCATTAGCCCCCATAGAACCCGTACGGTCAGGCAATGGTTCAAGTAAACAAGTGAAGAATACCGCTAAACGAAAAATTGACGAAACAGCAACACAAACCACTAAACCAAAGACTTCACGCATTCGCACAAAAGGAATTCCCGGAAAATCATACCGGGTTAGTGCCTCGCTGAAATGCTATACGTGCAACTGGGTTAACAGTGACCAGCATAGCTGTGGCCTCACTTTCAAGTCACTACCCATGCTAAGAAAACACATATTCAATGAGCATGGCAATATTCATCAACCACCCTTTGTTTGCAAATGGTCTGAGTGCAAAAGTTATGAGTCCGATAATCTGGAACACTTCAAAGAACATATAATTGCACACACTCTTACATGCACGATATGTAAAAAAACCATGAGCAGACCGACTCATCTTACTGATCACATGAGTCGTCATTATGGAATAAAAAGATTCCTGATTACCACCTAACATAAGCCATTCTCCCGTCTAAACTTACGACACTGGTTTTCCTTGGGTTAGGAGACGTGTCATG
>NZ_BAABFL010000335.1:0-6093 GCF_039540975.1 Kistimonas scapharcae | reverse complement strand
CTGCACCAGTATGGCCGGCACTTCCAAGTCATCCTCAAGACCGGTGGCGGGATAGCCGACTTTGACGTTGGCACAAACGGATTCCAGCTGGGCAATCAACGCTGCCAGAATCCGGCTTTCAGGAATAGGCTCGTCCATCAGCCGCCCTCAATATTGAACGCAAAGTTGAGCTCCTGCTGAAGCAAGGTCGTGAACCGTTCAAGCAAGTGGGATTCCAATGCGGACAACAGATCACCGGCATGCTCATAAATAGACAACACCTGCTTCTCAATAGGGAGCCCCATCCACATCACCTTGCCGGAACGTTGGGAGATCTGCTTTCGGTGCTGCCAGTGGGGTGCCCGCTTGAACACCATCGCATGGTTACTGTTGACCGGCTGCAACAAAAATGCGCCCTGCCAGAACCGGCGCCCGACTCTGACGCCTGACCGGGTTTGTCGGGGATTACCCAGGTAATGGGCAGGAATAGCGGAGAGCCCCACCCAGATCACTACCTGATAGCCGTTATTGCCATGCCGGCCCGGCGGTTCCAGCGTGACCTTCACCCGACCGAGGTTCTTGAGCAATGCCTGGCTCACGGATACCCGACGGCTAAGTTCACGCAACACCTGCCGTTCGGAAAAGCGTGAGAGTTTGGTCATGGTTCGCCGGATAGCCTGACTGACTTTTTCCGGTGAGCTCTTAAACTCTGCCGTTAACCGGTTCAGTGTCTCATCCAGTTCAATGGTCAGCTGCATGGAGGTTCCAGGTGGTCAGATAGCCGTCGTCTTTGAGACTGCGATCCACAAGCCAGCTTTCAGTACCCGAACTGAGCTGATCGCCTCTTTCCAGCCGAACTTGTCGATCTATTGCCACAGTAGTCATGGACTGCATGACCGCCTCAAAACTACCGACAGGTTTCACATTGCGCGACAGGATGCCAGTGACTGGATCGCTGGTGCCATCCTTGTAAATGACCGTCAGGGGTTGACCCAGCGATGCCAGCACCGTTTCTGTCATGACAGCAAAAGCGTCCGTCATGACATCTTGCAGCGGATCACCGCCCGGGGTTTCAGGCAGATGGGCAGCGGGTTGGACTGGGTATGGATCTGGACGCCCTTGTCGAAGTCCATCACCCGCTGTTTGGCATAGCGCGGCAGTCCGATGGTGTTGACCGTTTCCACAAAGTCCGCCGGGGCAAACCAGGTGCGGAAGATACCGGTGCCTTCCGGGATAACATAAGCTTCGTTGGACGGAATAAAGGGAATGCCGTCGACCTGCCCACGGTATTCCTCCCAGAAAATATCCCCGAAGTTAAAGCCACCTTTCGGATCATTCCTGAGCAGCGCACTGTCCTGGTAGCGATGGTAGGCATCCTTGACGTAATCATGGGCAACCAGAGCATCGTAGAAGTCCGCACCACAAAAGCCCCGCAAGCCGGTGTAAGGCTGAGCTCCCAGAGCGTCGTCTACCTTGCGGCGGAGTTTGACGCACTGGATACGGACGTCAGTGGTCGCATCGCTGAACTTGTAGGTATGGGTCTGCTGGGTAACACCAAACTCATGGAACAGGTCGTAAATGACTGAGCTGCCGTCAGAGTCCAGAATCTGTCCCTTCAGAGCACCCAGCCGCAGATGCTCCAGGGTCACCTCATGGTTGGCGTTCATGTCACCGAGACGCTGATTCACTACGGTCCGCACTCCTTCGAGAGCAGACTCAGAACCGAAGGCGCGAACATTGCGCACCTCATCGGCCAGGATGGTGGAATCGTAGGGAATGTGAGGAATCACAAAACTGCGCACCTGTCGCTTACCGCCCCGGGCCTGCAGGGCTGGCGCTCCCCGCTGACTGGTAGGCAACAGGTGCAGTTCACCATTCTTTGACTCTACCATGGCCGAAGTGGTGTTGATCCCGGATTCGATAAAGATTCCCAACGAACTGATACGTCCGGGCTTGTAGGGCTGGTTGTTGATAGTGGCCGTCAGGCTGGTCAAGCTGAAGGCGTCATCATTGAAGATATCCAGTAAGCTCATACGGGTTCTCCTTCCCGGACAAAGATATTCAGTGGCTTCAACTGCTCGATGCCGGCATTGATCTGCTCTTCACTGAGGTCCTGCCAGAGCAGCAGGGTGCCATCCACTTCCGCCAACCGGGCAATCAGCACCCCTTCCCCGGGCTCATCACCGGTATCGACACGGTCCAGCAGAACGCCGCCTGCCGTGGCAAAGGCATCCGCCGCCGCGGCATCCAGCGCCAGGTACTGATCAGTAGCCGCATCCATGTAGACGACTGTCCCTGGCAGCAATGTCTGGTTAGGTGCCAGCACCACCTTCTCGCGGCTGATACTGTTGTTTCCTTCGGATACAAGAAACTCTCCGGTATGCACCGGTTCGGTCATCACAGGCATGGGCTGAGTCCTTTCAGGCAGGGGATGTCTGGTTCTGGTTACGATGGCGATAGACGGCTGCGGTATCAATCAATGGTTTGATGGTGTTCTGCTGCTGATCCGGTGTCAGGGTATTGTTCACCATGGCATCACTGGCCGTCAGCTTATCAAACAATGATGCCCTCACTTCATCCACGGTATTGGCTGACTGGATAAAATCAGCGGCCAGGTCTGGGGCATGAGCCGCAGCGCAAAGAGACTTGATGTTCTCGCAGTCCTGGAGCTTTTGTCTGACCTGTTCCGGATTTAACTGGTCACGAATACAACGCTCTGCCAGCTCCGGGTAACCGGCCTGATTGCAAAGCCGTACAATGGACAGCACAACAGCATCACCAGCGCCTTCCTGTTCGACCTTCACGGGTTTGGGAACAGGCTTTGCCGCCGGAGGCTCCATTGCGATGGGCGGTGCATGATTAAACAGGGACAGATCAAACGACGCCGCCAGTTTGACCGGCTTATCAATACTGTCGATCAGTCCTTTTTCCTTGGCCTCAGCAGCGGTAAACCAGGTTTCCTCTGCCATCAGTGCTTCGATGTCAGACACCGGCAGGCCGCTGCGTTCACTGTAAGTCATGGCAATACTGTCCCGGGCCTTGTCCAGCATGCCCGCGGTACGACGGAGATCATCCGCTTCACCACTGACCCAGCCAAAGGGGTTATGGATCATAAAGAGCGCATTTTCAGCCATCTGCACCGTGTCGCCGGCCATGGCAATGACACTGGCGATACTGGCCGCCAGCCCTTCAATCCGTACCGTGATATTGGCCGGGTGATAACGCAAGGCGTTGTAGATGGCGATACCATCAAACACGCTGCCACCGGGACTGTTGATACGCACCGTAATGTCATGACTGTCGAGAGTTTTCAGGCTATCAACCAGCTGCCGGGCAGAAAGTCCCGCCCAGTCACCGATCACGTCATAGATCATCAACTCGGCAGCGCCGGACTGGTTTTTAAGGGTGTACCAGGGCTTATTGGTTCGACTCATCGGCGGGTTCTTCCTTGACTGATTCGGATGATGGTTGTTCTGGCTGCGTTGTTTCGGATTGCCGGGCATCGCTGTCATATTGCAACGCCTGCGCATCCGCACGACGGTTATCCGCGGCAATTTCCGCATCAACCTGTTCGCTGTCATACCCCTGCTCGGAGACCACTTCCGAGCGTGACTTGAAGCCATTGCGTACCGCCAGCGCCTGGGCCTGCATGTCCTGTACCGGATGGATGTAGGCCCAGCCATGGGGTATCCATTTCACCCGGCGGTAGTCGTTGGGCTTGTTGTGGTAATTCGGGGCGTTAATAGCGCCAGAGAGAACTGCCAGCTCCAGCCAGCGATTCCAGACAGGGCGACACAGCTGGAACACGAGCTGGTTGTGTTGCAACTGTTGAATACGACGGCGAAACTCATTGAGCACCACCCGTAATGCCCGGTCACTGACGCCTTTCATATCACCGGACAAGAGTTCAAAAGGAAGTCCGATTCCGGCAGACACTGCCATCAGCTGCTGCCGGATAAAATCGGGATAATCACTGGCCGCTCCTGGCGGCGTGTTAAAGACTATTTCTTCTCCGGGTGATAGCTCCTGCATGGTGCCCGGTTCCATTCCCACCATGGGTACACCCTGCAGATCGTAAACAATGGGTCGTCCTGTCAGCGGATCGACCCGCTCCTGTTCTGGCGCCGGTTTGGTGATAAAGCCGGTGAAGAGATTGGCGATCTCCTGCCTGAGCAGGGTGGCGTCATCAAACTTGTCCAGGTGGTGCATCCGCAACAGCACCTGAGACAGCACCGGCTGGCCCCGTAGCTGTCCTGGCCTTAACGGCTCATAGAGATGCAGCACCTCTTCTGCCGGAATCCGACGGAGATTCGCTGTATCCAGAATGGTGTAATCGTGGGGATGGGCCTTGTGCATCCAGTAGGCCACCCGGCGCCCCAGTTTATCCAGTTCTATGCCGGCCCGGATGGCATGGCCGTTTTTGAGATCATCGTTGTAGTCCCAAGGGACAAACTCCGCTTCCAGCAGTTGCAGCTGCAGCGGTACCGACAAGCCATCTTCTGGTCGTCGGGGCCGGAGACGGATAAAACACTCACCCGCTTCGAGCATGGCCCTGGCGGCAAGGCTTTGTTGACCATAGAAATCCAGCTGACCGTCTGCATCGGACTCATCGGTCCAGTCCAGAAACAGCTGCTGTAAATCCCTTCGAACACTGTCGTCTGCGGCCTCCGACTTGGGTTTAATGCCAGTGCCAACAATATTCGATACCAGTTTATCTAACCCACTCGCCGCCCAGGGATCATTGCGGATAGCCGCCCGACTGCGATTAATCAGGGTACCCAGGTTGCTGGTTAAGGCATTATTGGGACCGGATTGCGGTGCACTCCATCCCAGGCTGCGACGACCACGACCTGCCGAGGTGTAAGTTTGGTTATGGATTCCATTCAATAACCAACCGGCCACCCGCTGCCGCAACCCCATCAAAGCCCCCGAGTAATGTAAATGCAATACTGCTTCGGTCGTTTGGATTGCTTCGCCAGTTCCCGCTCTATGGCGTGCAGACGTCGCTCCATTTCGCTGAAGCTGGCGTATTCCACCTTGCGTCCCTCAAACTCCACCGTGCGGGTATCACGAAGCAGTACGGCCCGCTTGAGTGCGTCGTATTCGTCCTGACTGATCATGGCATTATCCGTTGAGGTAGCTGCTACGACTGATGCGGCGTGGCCGGTTTTCCAGAGAGGGTGCTGGCGTTTCCAGCTCTTCCTCGTAGGTTTCCGGCACAGGCCGGTTGAGCGCCAGCTGTTCCAGATCCAGCCCCCGATGTTGTTGCAGTATCCTGACGGCTGTCAGGGCATAGACCCGGCAATCCAGTGCTTCGTTACGACGCTTTTTGGCATCCCACTCAAAATGGGCGACGCCATGTTTGTATTTGCGGATCTTTTCTTCTGCGGTTGCCTGTTTGAAGTAGTCTTCATCGAAGCAGTCTTTGACCGGCCAGTGACAATAGCCGGCACCGGGTTCCTGGATTCGATAGCGTTGGTAGATCAGTTCTTTGGCTGTGTCCGTTCCCACCAACGTAAGATAAACCCCCTTACGGTTACGGGTCTTCGGAAAGGTCGCTATGGCCTTACCCGACTGCGATGCACCCTTGACCGGTATCAGCCAGTCAATGCCCAGCTTGCGGCTGAACGCGTAGACTTCATCGGTGAAATGGCCACCGGAGTCCATGCATACCTGGGCCAGATTCATCAGGACGCCATCTTGCCTGCGATAAGACTGCCGCAGTTTTTCGGCCAGTATCTGCCAGATCACGGGACGGCTCAGATCGCCGTAAAGACGGACATAATCCACGGACCAGCTTTCCTCACCGGCGCCCCAACCAACGACTTCAAACTCCACCCGGTCATCCTGCACATCCACGCCCGCGGTTAACACTTCGACAAACCAGGGCACGGGGGCCGGATAATGTTCACGACGCTGGTACAGCAGTTCATGGTCGACCGTTTCACCCGCTTCCTGCCAAGTTTCTCCCAGTACGGTATTGGTCCAATCCTTTAGCAGCACCGGGTCGTCTTTGGCCGCCAGAAAATCCGCCACCGCATCCCGCCAGCTATACCAGCCGTTGGGACTGTAGAGGGAACTCAGGTGATAGCCGCGTGTTTTAGTGTTGGCCTC
>NZ_BAABFL010000334.1:0-5853 GCF_039540975.1 Kistimonas scapharcae | reverse complement strand
GGGTCATTGATTACTCACTGACCACCCCCTGTTTAAGTTGGAAATTTCAGAAGAGGCGACAACTATGCTGGCACAGGGGGTGATCGGGAATGTCAAAAACTCCCTGAGAGGCAGTTACCACAATATTAGCCCCAGGCACCTGCCACGATACCTTGCAGAATACTGTTATCGATTTAACCGGCGCTTTGATTTGAAGGCAATGGTCTCAAGACTGGGTTACATGGCTGCGCGAACTTGCCCCATGCCAGCAAGGCTTCTCAAGCTGGCTGAGCCACAGTGGTAATCAGGTATTCTTTTGGTAGTCGTTTGCTAGTGCTGATGATGTATTTATAAGGACATTTATTGGCTGTTATACATATCGGTATTTGAAAAGTTTTAGAATAGTTTTTACTCATTATTTCTAATGAGTCATTGTATTCGCTTTATTGAATTCCAGGGTGGTTTTTTTGGCTGTTAATGGTCAATTTTTAATAAAAATTTAATTGTTGAATATGTAATGTTATTTAATAGTTACGAATTTATTTTTCTGTTTTTACCAGTTTCACTTTTGATTTTATATGCAGCTAAAGCATTTGGTATAAACAAACTGTCAATTTTCTGGGTTGTTATAATATCGATATTATTCTATGCGTATAAGGATATCTATAATGTTATACTTTTAATTTTTTCAATAATATTCAATTATATTGTTGGAGGTGTGATTGCAAAAAGAAAGGGCTGTAAGTTTTTGTTGAGTTTTGGCATTTTAACAAATGTAGTATTGCTTTCATATTATAAGTACACAAACTTTATAATAGAAAACTTAAATGCGATCTCGGACTATAACTTTGATTTGCTTAATATTTCTCTCCCAATAGCTATTTCATTTTTTACATTTCAGCAGATAGCGTATTTGGTTGATTCTTATCAAGGAAAGGTGGATGAGCATGACTTTACAAAATATATTCTTTTTGTATCGTTTTTTCCGCAATTGATTGCAGGACCCATAGTTCATCATAATCAAATATTCAGCCAGTCTAAAGAGAGAAATTTTCTTTCTTTCAATAGTACCAACCTGATCATTGGTGTTTCGATATTTTCAATTGGTTTGTTTAAAAAGGTTGTTTTGGCCGATAATTTTGCGCATTACGCCAACTTGATTTTCAATGGTGCTGAAAATGCGCAGGACGCCACTTTGATTGAGTATTGGATCGGGGCACTTTGTTATACGTTTCAAATTTATTTTGACTTTTCTGGTTATAGCGATATGGCTATAGGCCTAGCTAGAATGTTCGGTGTGACTTTGCCGGAAAATTTTTATTCACCCTACAAATCAAGCAGTATTATCGATTTCTGGAGACGCTGGCATATAACTTTATCTAGATTTTTGAGGGATTATATTTATATACCTATTGGTGGTGCTAGAAATGGGGTGTCCAGAAAATTTGTTAATATATTTATAACTATGCTAATTGGCGGGCTATGGCATGGAGCTGGTTGGACATTTGTTGTATGGGGTGCCATTCACGCATTATATATTACGATCAATCATGCTTGGAGATCTTTTCTTAGTTGGCTGGATTTTAGTTTTTCTCTATTGAAACCTGTGAATATTGCTGTAACATTTATAGCAGTAATAATAGCATGGGTTTTTTTTAGGGCTGATAGTTTTGATGCTTCTATTACAATAGTTCATGGAATGTTTGATTTGAATGGCTGGACTGGTCTTAATGGTCTTATATTAAATGCTGCAAGTTTGTATAAGTCTATACTCTGGATCTGCCTTGGTATGTTTATTGTCTTTGTTCTGCCTAATACTCAAGAAATATTTCATAAATATCATGTTGTATATGAGAGTGTTAGAGTAAAAAGCAACAGGTTCATAGCATTTTCTATCTCAAGTCGCTGGGGGGCTATAGTCGGACTTTTCCTGTTGATGAGTTTAGTGGTAATGCAGACTGAAATATCTACTTTTATATATTTTGAATTTTAATATTGCATCATGGTTAAGTATTCAAAGAATAAGCCTTTCTGGTTAGGCTTTATAATAATGATTTTTGTTTTATTTACTTCTTCTTCATTGTTAAATTTTCTTGTAGACCCCTATGGGGTATTCAGGTTTGTCGAATTGCGCGGGTTTAATCTAAACAAGGAAGATGGTATTCACGAACAATTGAGATACTCTAAAGCAATGTCAATACCAAGGGTCTCTGCAAATACTGTTATCTTTGGTACTTCGGTTGTAATGCGAGGTATTAATCCTGCTGATTTCAACAATGATTATGGAAAGATATACAATAATGGTGTTTATGTTTTACGCTTGCCTGAGGCAGTAAAGTATTTAGAAAGGGTTGTAAAGTATATAAAGCCAGACAATGTTATATATGGCCTTGATTTTTTTACATTTAAAAGTGATGCCAAATATACAGGTGGTTTCAAAGAATCGTGGACAGATCAGGAACAATTATTAGACTTAAGTGCACTACTGTTTGGTGGTGAAACTTTCGTAAAGAGTCTAGAAACGGTGTTGAGAAATCTACATAGTCCTGATTTAAGGTTGGATTTTAAGAAGAATGGCTATAGGTACGATAGTGAGTTGATATCAAATATACAAAATGGAAAAGATGATGTGTCAGCTCGCAGAGATAGAATGATAAATCATTGGAGTAATTCGTTTCTGAATGCGGAATATCCAAAGGTGAATCTTGAATACTTGCAGGAATTTATTGATATCTGTAAAGAAAATAATATTAATCTTAAGTTGTATATTTCCCCTGCACATTGGACTTATTATGAAACTATTTGGCAAATAGGAGAGTGGGAAAGTTATGAAAGTTGGATAAGGACGCTTACTGATATAGCGGATGAAAACAGTGTAGAACTTTTTGATTATTCTGGATGGAATGACATTACAACGGAACGAATGTCATCGGAAATGAAATATTGGATAGACCCAGGTCACTTTAGTTCACTTACGGGTGTTTATATAATTGATGGAATAAATGATAAGTATCCGGATAATAATATAAAAGTCAGGTTAAAGAATGAAACAGTGGAGAGTATCTTGGATGATAAAAAGAAATTACGTAGAGAGTTTGTTCTAAGTAATAGAGAAAGGGTTGATAATGTGGTAAAAAACCTTTCTCAATAAATGTGTTGATGGATATGATTCAGAACCGTTGATCGTATAGTCTCCGCGTTGTTTGAGTGATTCCTGACTGTAGTTAAAGTATGTGTTTTCGTTGAGATCAAACTCATGGTGTCTTTAAAAACGGGAAGGCTGACATCAAACATCAACGGTATCTGTATCGTAAGTGCAACAAGAGCTTTCAGCTCTACTATGCTATAACAGAAAACTGCTTTGGTCTCATTATCGGGTTGTGTACATGAACGACTCTGGTATCAGTGACATCGGCCGTGCATTCGGTAACAATACTTACGCCCCTCTAAAAGTAGATGCCAAACGCTGTCACTCAGATCCCCTTTAAGAATGTGACAGTAGTAAGACGCTGAGAGAAAGATCCGCAATGGTCTTTTGTTGGCAGTAACAGCCATCAACAGTAGCTGTTCTATGCTAGTAAGCATCACTTACAAATATCATTGTGAATGTATTTTGGGCAAGGTCAGCCAGAACCCTCAATCAGTTGCTTGAACGCTTGTCATCCTATGATTTTCGATATTACCCCATGAATGACTGGATACTTTACACATCAGTTCTGCTTGTAGATAGGTATGTTGCTGGCAAGCAGCTTACCCAATGAGTCGTGTACTAATACTAACCAGCGTCCACAGCTGAGGCTGCTAACCAGAAGACTCATCTGATATAGCCTAAATCTGGCTACTAGGCCTTGGAATACTGATCATGCTGTAAAATACTAAGAATATCTGCTTCCCACTCTCGGAGTACCAATACTACAAAGACATCTGAGATTCCATCTACAAAATGTTTTATCAAGCCATCTGAAGCTTGATATAGAAGTCTGATACTTTTTATCCATTTTTCTGCTGGTGCTTTGGCTGGTATGATGACAAGCTAGATCTTGTGTTGCAGTCAGGATGCAGAAGTCATTACATGCCCACATCATTTTTATCAGGCAACAGCCGTTTGCCTCTGACACTACTGATATTGTTTGACTTGCTTATCGCCGTCCTAAGTGCTTTAGTGGCAGAATTCGTGCGTTTTGGACACCTAAATGATCGATTACCGTTTGATCTTATAGTTATACAAGCATTATTAGCTGTAATACTTTCTCTAATATGTGGTGTGTATACTCCCTGGCGAGGACGTCCACTGGCTGAGCGACTTGGTGTCGTGTTGTTGGCGTGGTCACTTTCTTTTGCCTGCATCATAGGCTATCTCTTCCTGACAAAAACGACAGCTGATCATTCCCGGATATGGTTTGCCATATGGACAGGAGTTGCGCTTTTCACTGCAGTGAATGGTCGTTTTGCCCTGTATCGTTTACTGATGTCTTTAAGGCGACAGGGGCGTAATACGCGTAGTGTGCTAGTCATTGGCAACGGCTCAAATTTTCATCAGGTATGTAGAGATTTTTCTGAAGGCAATCCTTTTGGGTATCGTCTGGCTGCAATTATTAGGCATACAGATAATGATCAGACTTGCTCAGACTTGGATAAAATTCTGGCTGAAGGTAAATCTTATGATGAATGCTGGCTTTGTCTACCTCTTGAACAAAGTGACCTAGTCCAGTCAGTCATGTACGCGATACGTCACCGCACAATGGATATTCGTTATATGCCGGGTATGCGTGATATGCCACTTCTGAACCATAATGTGACAATGATCGGCGGGTTTTATTCTCTGGATATAAGCTGTTCACCTATGGATGGTGCAAATCGTATTGTGAAGAGGATGGAGGATCTGCTGATCGGCAGTTTGATTCTTCTTCTAATAATACCGATATTGTTGATTGTGGCATTAGCGGTCAAGTTGTCGTCTCCAGGCCCCATTCTGTTCAAGCAGCTACGCCATGGTGCAGATGGCAAGCGAATAAAAGTCTATAAGTTTCGAAGTATGTCAGTTCATCAAGAAGAGAACGGCACAGTGACACAGGCGACTAAAGGTGACTCTCGCGTGACGCGAGTCGGGGCTTTTCTACGTAGGACTAGCCTTGATGAATTGCCACAATTTATTAATGTGTTGCAGGGGCGAATGTCGATTGTCGGGCCACGACCTCACGCACTGGCGCATAATGAATACTATAAAGACCTGGTTGAGTCTTATATGAAAAGACACAAGGTAAAACCGGGAATCACTGGGTTGGCACAGGTTCGTGGTTACCGTGGTGAAACTGATACGCTCGAAAAAATGGAAAAGCGTGTCGAGTGTGATCTGGAATATATTAACAATTGGTCAATGTGGCTGGATCTTCGGATTATTATCTGGACGGTTTTTAAGGGCTTTGTGAATCGCAATGCTTACTAGCTTCGGATTGTATTGAACCAGAAGCATCGCTTACGGCGGATCTGGTAAGTAAATCTATGGAAGTAGCCGTTCACGGCAAACATGAAGAGTCTAGTGCCATCAGACCACCAATATCACTCCAGAACTCGCGTGATATAGTTGCGATTCCACGCGCAGATAGCTGCTAGCCTGGTTGATGATTTCTGTGTAAGCCTTGTCAATATGGCTGTTACGTTCGGTATGCTTTCGATAGATATTGGTACTGAGCAGTATCAGCTGGTTGTATAGGTCATCCCAATGTCTGCTCATCAGTAGCTGTAATTTTGATATGGCTTCGTTCACAAGTAGGAAAGCCTGCTGCGCGGCAATGTAAGTACTCAAAAACCGGTACATAAGGCGATTTCACGTTCTGCCGCCTAAGCTCATCCCCATGTTCCCATTACCGCCTG
>NZ_BAABFL010000333.1:0-5793 GCF_039540975.1 Kistimonas scapharcae | reverse complement strand
CGTTTTGTGCAAAAACTGTACTCTGTTGCCAAAAGTACGGCCAGCTTGCTCACATTCCCAAGGTTAAGCGGGATTTAAGGATCCATAGGGAATGTCGTGGTTTTCGTACTTTTTGCGTGTCAGGATATGCCTTTGCCACAGTTGCACGACCGAACCTTCAACGGTATCGTTCCCTGTTTTCCTGCGGCGGCTGCCGCCTGATACACGGTATAGAGGTTCTTTTCCCCATGTCCGTCGACCTGGATCACATTCAAACGGTCTATGCTGAAGCAGACTGCCTGTTCCCGGAAGCCCAGGTGGAAGCCGCGATTGATCGCGTTGCCGCCGAGATCACCGAGGTACTGGCCAGCACCAACCCACTGGTTTACACCGTCATGAATGGCGGCCTGGTGTTCGCCGGGAAACTGCTGACCCGCCTGAACTTCCCGCTGGAATCGTCTTACCTGCACGCGACCCGGTACCGCAACACCACCAGCGGTGGCGAACTGGACTGGAAAGTCCCTCCTGCTCAGGATATGAAAGGCCGAACCGTGTTGATTGTTGACGACATCCTGGACGAGGGCCACACCCTCGCCGCCATCGTTGACTTCTGCAAGGCTCAGGGTGTTGAGCAAGTTCTGACAGCCGTTCTGGTTGACAAGCTGCATGACCGCAAGGCGCGTGAAAATATGAAGAGCGACTTCACCGGGCTGGATGTAGAAGACCGCTATCTGTTCGGCTATGGCATGGATTATCAGGGCTACTGGCGTAATGCGCCGGGCATCTTTGCACTCAAGGGCGCATAACTCTCGCCCGCTAATAAAAAAGCCTGCTGATGCAGGCTTTTTTATGTCGGATTGTCAGATCACTAAAACCATTTCGACACAATAAAACCACTAATTGCTATCACACCCGATGCTATCGTAAACACATCAAACACCGGGTTACGATAGTGCTTCAATTCCGGAATCGTGTAGTAACCGTATACCGGCATAAAAAACAGAATCACCGCCAGCAGCGGTGCCAATAACCCTTCGATCACACCAATCACACTGAGATTGAGGCATGCAGCCAACCAACAGCTCAGAAATATGAGCACCTTGGCAATCCGCGTACTGGCATCACTATGCACAGGAATCGATGTGACCCGTTTGGCCAGCAACGTAAACAAACCGCCAACCCCCTCAATTGACCCCATGTAAACACCAAAAAACGAGCTGGTAATCGCCAGAAACGCAATCACTGAAGCAATCAACGCAAAAAAACCTGCCCCTTCACGGCTGGCAAACACACTCAATACAGGCACATTTTCCTGCAAGGCAACCTGTATTTCAGCGGGGGTCAATGACAGCACACAGGAAAACACAAACAACATCACAACAAGCAGGAGTGAACCGGCATTCACCGCCAGAATCCGATCTGTCTTTCGGGCACATAACGCCGTATCACGACACACCATGCGATAAGCCTGCGCAAAAGCCGAACAGGCCGGCGAGTGATTAAAGGAAAAAATCAGCATGGGAATAATGACAAATGCAGACATGGCCAGCTCAGTAGGTGCCGGCATCAAAAAGAGATGATCCAGATGCCACTGGGGAATCAAATACAGCGAAATACCGATAAGAATAACCACCAGCGGCATCACCAGCGATTCCACCGCCGATAACACCCAGCGCTCCCCCTTACTGATAACCATGACCAGCACGGCAAGCAAAATAAAACTGATCACACTGCGATGGGGCACCGACCACTCCAGCTGATACCGGAAGAATTGCTCCGTGACATTGGTTAACCCTATGGCATACAACAGCAGTATGGGATAAATGCTGAGAAAGTAGGCCAGCGTTAACAAACTGCCCGCCTGCTGACCAAAACGGTCGGTCATGGTCGCGGTAATATCTGCATCGGGACGTTCAGCCGACAGACAGAATCTCGTCAGATTCCGGTGGGCAAACCAGATCATCGGCCCCGCCAGCAGCGCAATAATCACCAGAGGAATAAACCCGACACGCCCGGCATTGATGGGCAAATACAACACGCCCGCCCCTACTGCCGTACCGAATAAATTGGACAACCAGCCGGTATCCCGGCCAGACCAGCGCAGCACATCACTCTCTGACGAAACAGAGCAAGTGGTGCTAGATGAGGGGGTATCTTGTGCAGACATGCGTCCAGTATAGCCACACAACTGTCTTGAAACGGTTTCCACGACGATTTTTTCTGTTTATATGCGCGGTTGCAGTTTTTTTCCTTCACCCTACAATCGATCACCATAAATACCACAACCAATGGCAGTCATAACCCATGAACAAAAAAGACAAACAAAAAGTCATCGGTGAAACACTGAGCAATGAGCAGCTGAAAACCTTTCTGACACTTGAGCCTGCCGACCACACCCATCCGGATTACCACATCCTTTTGCGGGCTTACCGTGCTTTGACAGCGGAGAATTTCGCACGCTTCCTCCACTTTTTTGTGGAAGAAGGCAAAAACCTTCAAGCCCCCGGCCCAGACCAAGGCACCATCGCCGACCTGGTCAGCCAGCATAAGCAATCCGCCGATTACCTGAAAGCCCTGCAGACGCTTAGCAGCTCCTGACAAGAAGACTACGGAACGCCCTGCCAGCAGGGCTCGCCCCACGCATAACCCGGCAGACTCCCCCGGAACACCTATACTGTCATCTCATCTTTTCGACAGTGTATTCTTCAAACCATGCCGTATCGATCCATCAAACACGCCTTACTATTAGGTTGCTTAAGCCTGCTTATCAACACTCATCTATTTGCCTGCGAAGGAGCAGCAACCGATAGCAATAGCCCCTGTGCTAAGAGCGAAAACCAGACCATAGCCTCGCTGGCCAAGTATCAACAACAATATCCGGACATAACTTACCAGGAACTGCGACAGCTGCTCCCCACAGGCAAAGTGTTACTGGTTGATGCCAACCGTCCAGAAACCTATGCCAGCGGACATATTCCCGGCGCCATCTCATTTAATGACAAAGCCAATCTGAGAACCCACCTTAAATACCCGAAAAATATGACTGTCGTAGTCTATTGCGGTGGTTCCCATTGCATTGCCTGGCATAGCGCCGCCGACTGGGCAGCTGCGGAAGGCTTTCAGAATATTCGCCATTTCAGCGCAGGCCTGAGAGGATGGAAGCTGGAAGGCGGGGAAGTGATTGCCATGAACAGCAAAACACTCCAATAACAAAAGAGGCCGCATTAGCGGCCCCTTAACATCAGCAGATAATCACTTATTCATTATGCATGTCAGCATTAAACGCCGCTTCATCAAACTGACAGCCTAGATGACGCACAATTTCACGCAGGTCATTTTCCGCGTTACCCAGACAGCTGGTACCACCCGGTGAGGGCGTCATGTTAAAGATAATGCCGGTGCCTGGATTAATCCGGGCTTCACCCAGCATCAGCTCCTTATTGGTTTTATCGATCAACTGAGGGCGAATCCCTCCAAAACCGGATGCAAATGTCACATCGCTCAGCTGCAGCGAAGGCACAATTTTCCTCGCGTCTTTAAGGAAAAGGCGTCTGCGCACCCAGGGAATCTCAAACAGGAAATTCTTGAAAATATAGTTCCGGATATCCTTCACCTTGAACAGATCCCAGAACACCTTGAACACCGCACCATCCAGCTTGAGCACCTTGAAGAACTCAGGAATGGTCCGGGGATTATAGCGCTCCAGCATGGGCAGGATCAGCGCTGTCGGCCCAAAGCGGGTTTTTCCTTCCACCAGCACATCGGGATCACCGTGAATTGCAGCAAACGGTAGTTTATCGTTCTGAACGGTATATACCTTGCCGTTCAACACCCGCGGTGTGAAATAGAAGCTACCTGCCATCGGTAAGCAGGAGAAGTTAAGACCATAACCCATCTGCTGGGCCAGCAGGAGACTGTGTCCGCCCGCACACACCACAACAAATTTGGCTTCATAGACACCGTTATCCGTCACAACACGATGCAAGTCACCGGACTTCTCTATGTTTTGCACCTGGGTATTCAGGTGGACATCGATCGTCTTACCCTCAACCTCTTTGGCCTTTTTCACAAAAGCCACCGAGAGCGCCTTGTAATCGACCGCGGTATACTCATCTGTGATAGCAATCGCCGCCAGCTCTTCGGGCCGGTATTCATCGCCAACCTTGGCGACTGCAGGCTCTATTTCAGCAATACCCTCTTTATCCAGCAGCTGCATTTCAGGGTAGTGCTCGCGGAAAACCTTGAAACGGTCACGAATAAACTGGCTTTCCTTCTCACCAACCCCCAGCACCATTTTCGGGTATTTGAAAATAATGCCGTCACGCTCTTCCGCTGGCAGCGCCTTGGCAAAATTCACCAGCATGCTGGCCGTGCGCTTGACCTTGACGGCCTTTTCCAGGGTGTAATTGGTTTCTATATCACCACAATGGATGGTTTGGCTGTTATTGGTGCCCTTGGAGTTGACGGTGGCAAAATCACTGTATTTTTCCACCAGACCTATGCGACCGAGATCCGTATAACGGGCCAGCTCATACAGAAGGGCAGTTCCCGAGACACCACCACCGACGATCAGTACATCGTAACTCTTTACTGTCATAGTTGCTGCTCTCTGACACAAATCCTGTTCATCAGCCCCCCGATGGGAGCAAGCAATCATTCTTGTTAGCGACCACTATCTTCTTATCCCTTGTTCTTGAGCCTTCGCCTGTCCATGGAGGCTTTGTCGGAGCACATTATATATGAATACATGCGTTTTTGGTCTTAAGAGCGCAACAGATATATGTATTTATCATTAAAAATGCGCGAAAAACCGGAGAATAACGCCTATCTAAACCCTAAATCCGACACCCGACAGGGCTCACAATCTAAACGATAGTGCATATCCAAGCCGCCTCCGCGACTGCAGAGCAATTTATTGCCAGCCAGTGGAACAATCTCACGAAACACTGACTCCAAGCCTCTGGCGACAAGGAGCAGATAACGATGACAAAAGGCAAACACCCAAATACCAGGAACCAACCCCCAACCCCCTCTCAAGCGGCAGCGCTATTGGCCATTGCCCTGCTATTCACATGTATGGGGGTATTAACCTCGTTGAACGATGTACTGATTCCCCACCTCAAGGAGGTCTTCAGCCTGAGCTATCAGGGCGCACTCCTGATCCAGCTGATCTGGTTTTCCGCCTTTTTGCTGCTTTCAACGCCGGCCAGCCTCGTGATCCGCAAGACCTCCTACCAGTTCGGCATGACCACTGGCTATTGCCTGACTTCGGCCGGTTGCTTGCTTTTCCTGCCCGCCGCCTGGACACGCTGTTATCCGTTGTTTCTGCTGGCCCTGCTCGTCATTGCTGCCGGTGTATGCTTTTTACTGGTCGTCAGCAACCCCTATGCGTCAGCACTGGGAGACAGCCGAACCATTCATCGTCGCCTGATGATACTTCATGGTTTTTTTGCCGTTGGCATGACCCTCGCGCCCTGGCTGTCAGGACCCGCCATTCTTTCCTATCCACCTGTTACCCATGAGACTCAACTCGTGATAAGCGATCGCCTGTCACTCGCAGAAACCGTTATCGAGCCCTACCTGCTGTTAGCGACATGCCTGGCCGGAATCGCCTTTCTGACAGCAAGACAACACCTCCCCGACATCTTTCAGAAAGAACGCGAGCGCAAACCTGATGCGAGAGAACACAATTTCAGAGAGCACTCGGCCTGGCATCAGCGCCACACCCTGCTGGTGCGTATTCTGGCACAACTTGAACACCGATTCTGGTAACTCTTGAACACCCATTCTGGTAAGTCTTGAACACTGATTCTG